>CAYGZN010000079.1:0-10232 GCA_964354355.1 uncultured Burkholderiaceae bacterium
TACCGCAAGATCCGCCAGAACCTGTTCTGGGCCTTCGCCTACAACGTGGTCGGCATTCCGCTGGCGGCCTTCGGGATGCTGAACCCCGTGATCGCCGGTGCTGCGATGGCGATGAGCTCGGTCAGCGTGATGACCAACGCGCTGCTGCTGTCGCGCTGGCGGCCGCCGGACCGCTGAAGCGCGGCCCGTGCGGGCCAAACCGGGGCGCTGCGCCGCGCACGGGTGCGCACGGCACGCTCGTGGTGCGCCCCGCACCGTTTCGAGACGCCGCCGTTCCGCCGCCACCGACCGTTCGCGGGTACGGTTCTTGCACATCCGAAGGCACGGCGGCGCGCTTGCGCAACACCGATCACCGCCCATCGGCGTCATCGCGACGCATGTCGATACCGTTGGCAGCGATAGCGGGTGCTGCGTGAATGATGGTCTCGACGCTTGCGTGAATGGAGGCACTCATGGAAGCCGGATTGAAGCAGGTTCTCTCGGCCTTTGACGAAGGCACCGCCCGTCTCGCTGCTCGCAGCGTGGCGATGACGCAGCAACCCGCGGCATCCGGCATCCTGGGCCGGTACAAGGCGCGCTACGAGGCCCGGCTCGAAGAGGAGTACTCGCTGCAGGAGTACCTCGAGCTGTGCAAGCGCGACCGCAGCGCGTACGCGACCGCATCGGAGCGGATGCTGATGTCGATCGGCGAACCCGCGCTGCTCGACACCCGCTCGGACCCGCGGCTGTCGCGGATCTTCTCCAACAAGGTGATGAAGGTCTACCCGGCCTTCCGCGAGTTCTACGGAATGGAGGAGACGATCGAGCAGATCGTGTCCTTCTTCAAGCACTCGGCCCAGGCGCTCGAGGAACGCAAGCAGATCCTCTACCTGCTCGGGCCGCCCGGCGGGGGCAAGTCCTCGCTGGCCGAGAAGCTCAAGCAGCTGATGGAGCAGATGCCGTTCTACGCGCTCAAGGGCTCGCCGGTCAACGAGTCGCCGCTCGGGCTGTTCACGGCCCTGGACGACGGCCCGTCGATCGAGGCCGAGTACGGCATTCCGCGCCGCTACCTGAACCCGATCATGTCGCCCTGGGCCGTCAAGCGGCTGGCCGAGTTCGGCGGCGACATCACGCGCTTTCGCGTCGTCAAGCTGCGCCCATCGATCCTGTCGCAGATTGCGATCGCCAAGACCGAGCCCGGTGACGAGAACAACCAGGAC
This sequence comes from uncultured Burkholderiaceae bacterium, assembly GCA_964354355.1. GTDB lineage: Bacteria > Pseudomonadota > Gammaproteobacteria > Burkholderiales > Burkholderiaceae_E > CAYGZN01. Next base: position 1,200 of record CAYGZN010000079.1, read on the forward strand.
ATCTCGTCGCTGGTCGGCAAGCTCGACATCCGGCAGCTCGAGCGCTTCTCGCAGGACGACCCCGACGCGTACAGCTACTCGGGCGGGCTGTGCCTGGCCAACCAGGGCCTGCTCGAATTCGTCGAGATGTTCAAGGCGCCCATCAAGGTGCTGCACCCGCTGCTGACGGCCACTCAGGAAGGCAACTACAAGGGCACCGAGGGGTTCGGTGCGATCCCGTTCGACGGCGTGATCCTGGCCCACTCCAACGAGAGCGAGTGGCAGGCGTTTCGCAACAACAAGAACAACGAAGCCTTCCTCGACCGGATCTACATCGTCAAGGTGCCGTACTGCCTGCGCGTGTCCGAGGAAGTGCGCATCTACGGCAAGCTGCTCGAGTCGAGCTCGCTGTCGCAGGCGCCGTGCGCGCCGGGCACGCTGAAGATGATGGCGCAGTTCGCGATCCTGACCCGGCTCAAGGAGCCGGAGAACTCCAGCCTGTTCTCCAAGATGCGCGTGTACGACGGCGAGAATCTCAAGGACGTCGACCCGAAGGCCAAGTCGATGCAGGAGTACCGCGACTTCGCGGGCGTCGATGAGGGCATGAGCGGCCTGTCGACGCGCTTCGCCTACAAGGTGCTGTCCAAGGTCTTCAACTTCGACCACGGCGAGGTGGCCGCCAACCCGGTCCACCTGCTGTACGTGCTCGAGCAGCAGATCGAGCGCGAGCAGTTCGCCCCCGAGACCGAGAAGAAGTACGTCGCGTTCATCAAGGAGCACCTGTCGCACCCCTACGCCGAGTTCATCGGCAAGGAGATCCAGACCGCCTACCTCGAGTCCTACTCCGAGTACGGCCAGAACGTGTTCGACCGCTACGTGACCTTCGCCGACCTGTGGATCCAGGACCAGGAGTTCCGTGACCCGAACACCGGCGAGATCCTGGATCGCAACGCGCTCAACGACGAGCTCGAGAAGATCGAGAAGCCCGCCGGCATCGCCAACCCGAAGGACTTTCGCCACGAGATCGTCAACTTCGTGCTGCGCGCACGGGCCAACAACAGCGGCAACAACCCGTCGTGGACGAGCTACGAGAAGCTGCGCGGCGTGATCGAGAAGAAGATGTTCTCGACCACCGAGGACCTGCTTCCGGTGATCTCGTTCAACGCCAAGGCCTCGGCCGAGGAGCAGCGCAAGCACCAGAACTTCGTGGACCGGATGGTCGAGAAGGGATACACCTCCAAGCAGGTCCGCCTGCTGGTGGAGTGGTACCTGCGCGTGCGCAAGTCGTCCTGAACGGCGCGCATCGTCCCGGGGACTCCCGATGTCGGAGATCATCGACCGCCGTGCCAACGGACGCCGCAAGAGCGCCGGCAACCAGCAGCGATTCCTGAAGCGCTATCGCGCCCAGGTCAAGGAAGCCGTTGCGCGCGCGGTCGCGCAGCGCAAGATCGCCGAGACCGATCGCGGCGGCAACGTGACGATCCCGTCGCGCGACCTGGGCGAGCCCAGCTTCTCGCTGGGCAGCGGCGGGCGGCGCGAGCGCGTGCTGCCGGGCAACAAGGAGTTCGTCACCGGCGACCGGATCCCCCGGCCGCAGGGCGGCGGCGGCGGCAGCGGCAGCGGGCAGGCCGGCGACTCCGGCGAGGGCGAGGACGCGTTCACCTTCGCCCTGTCGCGCGAGGAGTTCCTGGAGTTCTTCTTCGAGGACATGGAGCTGCCGGACCTGGTCAAGACCCAGCTCGCGCAGATCCCGCAGACCCGGATGCGCCGCGGGGGCTACCGCAGCGACGGCACGCCGTCGAACCTGTCGATCATGCGCACGATGCGCGAGTCGCTGGCCCGGCGCATCGCGCTGGCCGCGCCGTACCGCCAGCAGCTGCGCGAGACCGACCTGCGCATCGCGCTCGAACGCCGCCGCCTGGCCGCGCTGCGCCCGGTGGTGCCGCTGGTCGAGGACTCGCCGCCGGGCCCCGCCGACGACGCCGCGCTGCAGGCGCTGCTCGCCGAGCGGGAACGGCTGCTCGGTCGCATCGCGCGGGTGCCTTTCATCGACGAGTTCGACCTGCGCTACAACAACCGCGTGGCGCAGCCCCGCCCGATCTCGCAGGCCGTGATGTTCTGCCTGATGGACGTGTCGGGCTCGATGGACGAGAACCGCAAGGACCTGGCCAAGCGCTTCTTCATCCTGCTTCACCTGTTCCTGACGCGCCACTACGAGCGCATCGAGATCGTGTTCATCCGCCACCACACGACCGCGGCCGTCGTCGACGAGGAGGGCTTCTTCCATTCGCGCGAGTCGGGCGGCACGCTGGTGTCCAGCGCGCTGGAGCTGTGCCTGGAGACCATCAAGGAGGGGTATCCGCTCGATCAGTGGAACGTCTACGTCGCCCAGGCGTCCGACGGCGACAACTGGGAGAGCGACTGCCCCAAGTGCCACGACTTGCTCGTGAACGAGCTGCTGCCGCGCGTGCAGTACTACACGTATGTCGAAGTCGATGCCGCACAGCCGCAGTCGCTGTGGGAGCAGTACGAGGCGGCGCGTGCCGGGGCGCGAAACCTCGCGATGGGCCGGGTGCTCACGCGCGCCGACGTCTTTCCCGTGCTGCGCGAGCTGTTCGCTCGCAAACAGAGATTGGCCGCATGAGCGAACCCGAACCGACCACCGCCGCGCCGGTCATCGCCGACGGGCTGAGTGCGCTGCCCCGCCCGGTGCCGGCCGCAGCGCCGACCGGGCGCCAGCTGCCGGGCGGCTCCGAGTGGACCTTCGAGCTCATCGGGCGCTACGACCGGGAGATCGCCCGGATCGCGCAGCGGTACGGGCTCGACACCTACCCGAACCAGATCGAGGTGATCGGCGCCGAGCAGATGATGGACGCCTACGCGTCGCACGGGATGCCGGTCGGCTACACCCACTGGTCCTACGGCAAGCACTACCTGGCGACCGAACAGACCTACAAGCGCGGCCAGATGGGGCTGGCGTACGAGATCGTCATCAACTCCAATCCCTGCATCGCCTACCTGATGGAGGAGAACACGCTGCCGATGCAGGCGCTGGTCATCGCCCACGCGTGCTACGGTCACAACTCGTTCTTCAAGGGCAACTACCTGTTCAAGACCTGGACGCACGCCGACTCGATCATCGACTACCTGGTGTTCGCCAAGCGCTTCGTCGCCGAGTGCGAGCAGCGCCACGGCGACGTCGCCGTCGAGCGGGTGCTCGACGCGTGCCACGCGCTGTCCAACCTCGGCGTCGACCGCTACAAGCGGCCGAACCGCCGCTCGCTGGCGCAGGAGCACGCGCGACTGAAGGAGCGCGAGGTCTACCTGCAGCAGCAGGTCAACGACTTGTGGCGCACGCTGCCGCGGCGCGCCGACGAGGAAGGCGCGGATGCGGCCCGGACGTTCCCGGCGGAGCCGCAGGAGAACCTGCTGTATTTCGTCGAGAAGCACGCGCCGCTGCTCGAACCGTGGCAGCGCGAACTGGTGCGCATCGTGCGCAAGGTCTCGCAGTACTTCTACCCGCAGCGCCAGACGCAGGTGATGAACGAGGGCTGGGCCACCTTCTGGCACTACACGATCCTGCAGACGATGTACGACGAAGGCCTGGTGTCCGACGCGTTCATGCTGGAGGTGCTGACCTCGCACACCAACGTGCTGACCCAGCCCGGCTTCGACAGCCAGCGATACGGCGGCATCAACCCCTACGCACTGGGCTTCGCGATGTTCCGCGACCTGCGCCGGATCTGCGAGGCGCCGACCGATGAGGACCGCCGGTGGTTTCCCGACGTCGCCGGCAGCGACTGGCGGCAGACGCTGGACTTCGCGATGCGCAACTTCAAGGACGAGAGCTTCATCGCGCAATACCTGTCGCCCCGTCTGATCCGGGACTTCCGGCTGTTCTGCCTGGTCGACGACGACAGCGAATCGACGCGCAGCATCGGCGCGATCCACAACGACGAGGGATACCGCAGCGTGCGCGAGGCGCTGTCGCGCCAGTACTCGCTGGCCGAGCGCGAGCCCGACGTGCAGGTCGTGTCCGTCGACCTCGAGGGCGACCGCTCGCTCACGCTGCGGCACTTCCAGCACAATCGGCGGCCGCTCGCGCCCGAATGCGAGGAGGTCGTCAAGCACCTGGCCGTGCTGTGGGGCTTCACGGTCAAGCTCGACACGCAGGCCGCCGACGGTTCGATCGAGGCGGTTCACGAGGTCCGCATCGAGCCGCGCCAGCGCCGGGGGGCAGCGGTCCACGCGCCCAGCCTGCTGCGCGGCGTGGGTCGCTGACCCGCTCGCGTCCGTCCGGCCCCACGCGCACGGCGCGGCGCGGCCGGCGCCGCACCGCGTGGGCGCTCGGCGCCGCCGGATTGCTCGGCTACGCGTTCCTGGTCGAGCCGCACTGGCTCGACGTCACGCGGCACGACCTGGGTGGCGCCCCCGGCGCGCCCCGCGTGCGCATCGCCCAACTGTCCGACGTCCACCTGGGCACGATCGGCGCGGCCACGCGGATCGCGCTCGAGGCGTTGCACGCGGCCGGCCCCGACCTGCTGCTGCTGACCGGCGACATCGTCGACTCCCCCGACGACCTGCCCGCCTTCGAGGCCTTCCTCGCCGCGCTGCCGCGCGTGCCGACGTTCGCCGTGCCCGGCAACTGGGAACACCGCTCCGGCCTGGGCCTCGACACGCTGCGCGCCGCCTGCCGTCGCCACGGCGTGCGGCTGCTGGTCGACGAGGCCGTCGCCGTGGAGACGCCTGCCGGCACGGTCGGCATCTTCGGCATGGACGATTCGCTGCGCGGGCGGCCCGACCTGCGCCGGCTGGCCGGTTTCGGCGGTGACGGGCTCAACCTGGTGCTGCAGCACTCGCCGGGCGTGCGCGACGCGTCTGGGCAGGCGATCGGGGTGCTTCGCGGCACGACGTTGATGCTGGCCGGCCACACGCACGGCGGCCAGCTGGCGCTGTTCGGCTGGGCGCCCTACACGCCGCCCGGCAGCGGCCGGTACGTCGCAGGCTGGTATCGCGACGGCCCGCTGCCGCTGTACGTGAACCGCGGCGCCGGCACGTCGTACGTGCACGCCCGGCTGGGCGCGCGCCCCGAGCTGGCGGTCTTCGAGTGGCGAGGCAGCGGCACCGGATCGCGCTGATCCGTGTGCCGCGGCGGGAAGGAGCGCGTCAGCCGCCGACGGCGTCGCCGACGCACTTCTTGACGAAGCTGTTCTTGGCGGCGCCGGCCAGCTTCTTGTCGCCGGCCTGCGTCTCGCAGGCGGTCTTGGCGTCGTTCTCGCACTTCTTCATGAAACTGGTCTTGGCGGCGCCAGCCAGTTTCTTCTCCCCGGCCTGCAGCGTGCAGGTCGAGTCGGCGGCCTGCGCGGCGACGGCGAACGAAGCCAGGAAAACAGCCAGGACGGTTCTCTTCATGACGGATCCCTCGGGCACGGTGCGAAGGCGGTCATATTACTCCGCCGCTCAGATCTCGACGATCTCGAAATCGGCCTTGGCCACGCCGCAGTCCGGGCACGCCCAGTCCGCGGCCACGTCGGCCCAGGCCGTGCCGGGGACGATGCCGTCCTCGGGCCGCCCGGCGCGCTCGTCGTAGACGAAGCCGCACACCACACACACATACGTCTTCATGTCGTTCACTCCTGCAGAGGTTCCAAACGGTTGGGATTCAGGCGACGCCGTCGCTCGTGCTCAGACGACGCTCGGGGCGGCGTGCGACGTGCGCTTCGCGTCAGCGTGGGACGTGCCCTTCGCGACGGCCTGGGACGAGTCCTTTGCGACGACCTGCGAAGCGTTGACGCGTGCCAGCGTGTCGCGGTAGTGGTTCGCGTGCCGCTCCTCGACCTTGGCCAGCGCCGCGAAGCGTTTGGCGGCTTTGTCCAGCGTCGCCCGGAACTGCGCGGCGTGTTCCCTCGACTCGGCGATCTGGCCGTCGAATTCGGCCACCGCCGGGTCGTTGCCTTCCTGGATCGCCAGGTGGCGAAACGTCGGATACATCTCGGTGTACTCGTACGTCTCGCCCTCGATCGCAATCTGAAGCGCGCGTGCCGGGCTCATCCGGGCCTTCGGATACAGCAGGTCCAGGTGCCCGAATGCGTGCTGGACCTCCTGGTCCGCGGTCGCCTCGAACACGCGGGCCGTGTCCTCGTCGCCCGCTTCGCGCGCCAGCCTCGCGAAGTAGCGGTACTTGATGTGAGCCATCGACTCGCCGGCGAAGGCGGCCTCCAGGTTCTGGATCGTGACGGACGGGGTGCTCATCGTGTTGCTCCTGCGAATCAAGATTGGGATGGCCGGATTCTGGGCGTCGGCGCTCAATCGTTCCAACGGATAATCGCGATCTATATAATCGTTTATTCCGATCACCTGGAGCAGCCCTGTGACTGCCCTGCCCTCGCTGCGCCAGCTGCGCTACCTCGTCACGCTGGCCGACACGCTGAACTTCACGCGCGCGGCCGAAGCGTGCTTCGTCACGCAGTCGACGCTGTCCGGCGGCATCCAGGAGTTGGAACGCGTGCTGGGCGCGACGCTGGTCGAGCGCGACCGGCAGCGCGTCGTGCTCACGCCGGTCGGCCACGACGTCGTGGCTCGCGCGCGCGGGCTGTTGTCGATGGCCGGTGACCTGGTGGCGGTGGCCGCGGCTTCGGGCGACCCGATGGCCGGGCTGGTCCGCCTGGGCGCGATCCCGACGATCGCACCGTTCCTGCTGCCGCCGCTGCTCAAGGCGGCGCGCACGCGCCACCCGGGCCTGCGGGTCGCGCTGCGCGAAGACCAGACGGCGCGCCTGCTCGAGCGGGTGCGCGATGCGTCGCTCGACTTCGCGTTGATCGCCCTGCCCTGGGACACGCAGGGGCTGCGCGTGAAGGAACTCTTTGCCGAAGAGCTGTGGCTGATCGCCGCGCGCGGCGACCCGGCCGCCCGCCGTACCCGACCCACGGTCGACTCGCTCGATCCGCTGCGGCTGCTGCTGCTCGAGGAAGGCCACTGTCTGCGCAGCCACACCCTGTCGGGATGCGGGCTGAGCGAGTCCGCGAACCCCACCGGGCTGGAAGCCACCAGCGTGCCGACGCTCGTGCAGATGGTCGAGGAAGGGCTCGGCTTCGCGCTGCTTCCGGAGATGGCCGTGCGCGCCGGAGCGCTCAATGCAACGGACGTCGTGGCCCGCCCGATTGCCGCCCCTGCGCCGCAACGCACGATCGCGATGGTGGCTCGCGCCACCACCACCCGGGCGCCCGTGTTCGAAGCCGTGTCGACGATCCTGGCGGAGCTCGGTGCGCGCCCGGCCCGACGCCAGCGCGCGCCGCGCGCTTCGCCCGGCGTCGATCGGGGCCGGGAACGCTGAACGCGCCGGTGGCCGAGACCTGGGTCGCCACCCGGATCGCCACTCAGTCCGATTGCGCGCCGCGCCCCGCGGTCAGCAGCACCAGCACCAGCGCAACGACTGCGCCGCCCGTCAGCAGGAACAGCGCCCCGCTCCAGTACTCGACCGGCAGCCCCAGCAGCCTCGCCAGCGCCGCGTCCGCGCAGGTGGCGCCGACCCGGAACATCCAGGGCCACCACTGGTCGAGACCGGCGGACATCAGGAACCGGTCCGCCCACGTGAAGGCGCACGACAGCGACTTCGCGGCAACGGTGTGCTGGTGATACGCCGCCACCAGGCCCAGCGTCGCCAGCACGAGCGTGCCGGCGCCGAGCAACACGCTCGCGACCCTGCGGCGCCCCGTTGCCGGCCAGCCCCGCGCCCAGAACGCCGCCAGTGCCAGCGCGCCGATGGCGATCACGATCATGCGCTGCAGGATGCACCACGCGCACGGCTGCAGATCGAGGGCGTGCTGTGCGAACAGCGCAACGGCAAGCGAAGCGGCGCACACGGCAGCGATGGCGCCGAACACGACGCGGGCAGGGTCTTTCCGGATGGCGCGGTCCATGATTCCAGCGGATGATACCCGCCCTCTCGCGCCGCCCCGGCCCCGCGGCCCGCACCCCCGACGCCCGACCGCCGCCGATCTGTCGGCGCCCGCCGCAGCATGCGATACTGGTGGCCGTTGACGAAGGTCAACGGAATCGGATTCGACCGTCCCGATCGGGACGGTCATGGCGAATTGCCCGGCCTTCGGGTGGTCTAATTCGAATTCCACATCGCTTTGCGCCGACCGCGTCACCGCCACCAGACGGCCCCCATCATGCACAAGGATTCACCCCAGGCCGCCGCCCGCCTGCAGGCGGCGATGGAACCCCAGGAAGTCACGCTCGAGGTGCTCGGCGAGAAGTACGCCAAGGGCGACGAGCGCACCGCCGACGACGTGTTTCGGCGCACCGCACGCGCCCTCGCTCGCGACGACGAGCAGGCCCAGCGATTCACCCGCGCGCTCGGGGCCGGTTTCGTGCCCGGCGGGCGGATTGCGTCGGCCGCCGGCACGTCGATCCGTGCGACGCTGATCAACTGCTTCGTGCAGCCGATCGGCGACTACATGGCCGGCGAACAGGACGGGGTTCCCGGGATCATGCGTGCGCTGGAGCAGGCCGCCGAGACCATGCGTCGCGGCGGCGGCGTCGGCTACGACTTCTCGCCGATCCGCCCGCGCAACGCGCTGGTCCGGGGCACGCAGTCGCGTGCATCGGGCCCGGTCAGCTACATGCGCGTGTACGACGCGATGTGCAAGACCGTCGAGAGTGCCGGCGCACGGCGCGGCGCCCAGATGGGCGTGCTGCGTTGCGACCACCCCGACGTCGAGGAGTTCGTCGCGGCCAAGCGCACGCCCGGCGAGCTCACGCAGTTCAACGTCAGCGTGGCGGTGACCGACGAGCTGATGCGCGCGGTGCAGGCCGACGGCGAGTTCGAGCTGGTCCACGCCGCCGAGCCCTCGGCCTCGGTGGCCGACGCGTACCGTCGCGACGACGGCCAGTGGGTCTACCGCCGCGTGCGGGCCCGCGACCTGTGGTCGGCGATCATGCGCTCGGCGTACGACTTCGCCGAGCCCGGCGTGCTGTTCATCGACACCATCAACGCCCGCAACAACCTGTCCTACTGCGAGCACATCGCCGCGAGCAATCCGTGCGTGC
>CAYGZN010000080.1:0-10174 GCA_964354355.1 uncultured Burkholderiaceae bacterium
CAGCGGGCCGCGATCCCCGGAGCCGAAGGGCCTGCCGACCCCGTGCGCGCCGTGCGCCCTCGGCGCGTGTCGCCACCCCGTGGATCGGGGAGTGGAGACGATCGCCGCGGGCCGGGCCGATGGGGTCTATGCTGCGGTGTGCTGCGGTGTGCTGCAGTGCGCGGCGGGGCGACCCCGGGGTGCGGTGGTGCGCGGGTACGGTGCGATGCGCGCACGGGGCCGGCAGGTCCGCAGGCGACTGGATCGCGCCGCAGCGCACGAGGCAGGGCCGCGTTGGACGCGGCCGCTGCCGAAGGGAGCGAAGGGCAGGCCGCGCAGCGGGCCGCGATCCCCGGAGCCGAAGGGCCTGCCGACCCCGTGCGCGCCGTGCCACGTCGGCTGGCATCGGCCCACGTCGGCGCGCGCGTCGGCCCACGTCGGCGCGCGTCGGCAAACGAAGGCGTCGATCGCCGGCTACTCCACCGGCAGGAATCCTTCCGTGGACAGGTAGCGCTCGCCGGTGTCGTAGTTGAAGCCGAGCACGGTCGCGCCGGCGGGCAGGTCGGGGAGCGTCTGCGCGATCGCGGCCAGCGTGGCACCCGACGAGATGCCGACCAGCATGCCTTCCTCGCGTGCGCAGCGCCGGGCCATCTCCCGGGCCTGCTCGGCGTCGACCTGGATCACGCCGTCGAGCAGCGAGGTGTCGAGGTTCTTCGGGACGAAGCCCGCGCCGATGCCCTGGATCGGGTGCGGCGACGCCTTGCCGCCGGAGATCACCGGCGAGGCCGCCGGCTCGACCGCAAACACCTTCAGCTTCGGCCACTTCGCCTTGAGCACGCGGGCACACCCGGTCAGGTGCCCGCCGGTGCCCACACCGGTGATCAGCGCGTCCACGCCGTCGGGGAAGTCGGCGAGGATCTCTCGCGCGGTGGCCTGCACGTGCGCGTCGATGTTGGCGGGGTTCTCGAACTGCTGCGGGATCCACGATCCGGGCGTCTCCGCGGCCAGTTCCTGCGCACGGGCGATCGCGCCGCTCATGCCCTTCTCGCGCGGCGTCAGCACGAACTTCGCGCCGTAGGCGAGCATCAGCCGGCGCCGTTCGAGCGACATGCTGTCGGGCATGACCAGCACCAGCGTGTAGCCCTTGACCGCGGCGACCATCGCCAGGCCGATGCCGGTATTGCCCGAGGTCGGCTCGATGATCGTGCCGCCCGGTTTCAGCCGTCCGCTGCGCTCGGCGTCCTCGACCATCGCCAGCGCGATCCGGTCCTTGATCGATCCGCCCGGGTTGGCGCGCTCGGACTTGATCCAGACCGTGTGCGTCGCCGCGAACAGCCGGTTGACGCGGATGTGCGGGGTGTTGCCGATGGTGTGCAGGATCGTCTGGGCTTTCATGGGGTGCCTCGTTGGGGGGCGCCGCGCGCCCGATGCCGTCTGCGGTGCCGCACGCCGCACGCGCTGGCTCACCTGCCGCCCGCCGTACCAATGCCGCCCGCCGTACCGGTCGTCGAGCGTACCGCGCGCCGTGGCGGGCGGCCAAGCGCCCGATGCGCATGTGCTCATGCCGGGCCGCCCGGGTCGGGCGACTCGCCCGGGTCGGCAAGGCATAATCGGCCGCAAGCGACCTCGCCGACCGGGAATCCGATGGAACACTACGCCAAGTATCGCGCGCTGAAGATCCACCGCCACGACGACGGCATCCTCGAGATCGTCATGGCGTGCAAGCCGGGCCAGAAGCTGCCGACGGCCGACGAGCGCACCCACACCGAGATGACCGAGATCTGGCGCGACTTCGACGCGGATCCGAAGGCACGGGTCGCCGTGATCCGCGGCGAGGGCGCGGGGTTCTCGGCCGGGGGCGACGCGTCGCTCGTCGAGGCGATGGCCGACGACTTCCACGTGCGATCACGCGTCTGGCGCGAGGCCCGCGACCTGGTCTACAACATGATCAACTGCGGCAAGCCGATCGTCTCGGCGATTCACGGGCCGGCCGCTGGTGCCGGGCTGGTGTGCGGCCTGCTCGCCGACATCTCGATCGCGACCCGCGGCGCGAAACTGGTCGATGCGCACACGCGCCTGGGCGTGGCCGCCGGCGACCACGCGGCGATCATCTGGCCGCTGCTGTGCGGAATGGCCAAGTCCAAGTATTACCTGCTGCTGTGCGATCCGGTCACCGGCGAGGAGGCCGAGCGCATCGGGCTCGTCTCGGCGATCGTCGACGACGACGCGGCGCTGCTGCCCCGGGCTTTCGAAGTCGCACGCCGCCTGTCCGGCGGCAGCCAGACCGCGATCAAGTGGACCAAGTACGCGCTGAACAACTGGCTGCGCCAGGCGGGACCGATCTTCGACGCGTCGCTGGCGGTGGAGTTCATGGGCTTTGCGGGGCCGGACGTGAAGGAGGGCGTGGCCGCGCTGCGCGCAAGGCGCCCGCCCGAGTTCGAGCGCGACAGCCCGTTCTAGGTGCAGAATCGGGGCGCATGCCGCCGGCCGGCGCAGCCCGGGCCGGCCCGCACGGGAGACACGTCGATGCGATACCGGAGCCCTGGTTCACGACACGCCGATGGCGGTGCGACATTCGGCCGGTCGATCCGGGCCGCGCGGCGGCTCGTGATCGCGCTGTGCGCGGCGGCGGCCGTCGTTGCGCCGGTCGCGTCGCGCGCGCAGGCCGACTTCCCCAGCCGGCCGATGAAGCTGGTGTCGCCGTTCAACCCGGGCGGGGCGGTCGACGTGCTCAACCGCATGATCGCCGAGAAGATGGCCGCGCGCCTGAAGCAGCCGATCGTCGTCGAGGCGATCCCCGGCGCCAACACGATCCTGGGCACGCAGGCCCTGCTCAAGGCGCCGCCGGACGGTCACACGTTCATGATCACCACGATGTCGACGCAGGTGAACAATCCGTCGCTCTACAGCAAGCTGCCGTACGACGCCGACCGGGACCTGGCGCCGATCACGCAGGTGGCACTGGGCGCGGTGCTGCTGGTCGGCCCGGTCGACGCACCGTATCGCGACCTGCCCGGCTTCATCGAGTGGGCCCGCGCGCAGAAGCGGCCGGTCACGTTCGGTTCGTGGGGGATCGGTTCGTCGGCCCACCTGTACGGCGAGATGCTCAGGCGCGACTACGGCATCGACCTGCTGCACGTGCCGTACAAGGGCGAGCAGCCGGCGCTGATCGACGTGGTCAACGGCAGCCTGGACGTGAGCTTCGCGAGCCCGGTCGGTGCCAAGCCGCAGTTGGCCGCCGGCAAGGTACGCGCGCTGGGCATGACCGGGCCGCGACGTTCGGCGTCGATGCCCGAACTGGCCACCTTCGGCGAGCAGGGCGTCAGGGGCATGGACCTGCCGGTGTGGGTCGGCGCATACGCGCCGGCGGGCACGCCACGCCCGGTGATCGAGCGGCTGCAGCGCGAGATCCGCGAGGTGATCGCGCTGCCGGACGTCAGCCAGAAGATGATCGACGTCGGCTTCACGCCGTGGGCCAACACGCCGGACGAGTTCGCCGCCAACCTCAAGGCCGACGTGCCGGTGTGGGCCGCGCTGATCCGGGCCTCGGGGGCGAAGGCGGAATGACGGTGCGGACCGGGGCCTCGCGCGGGGCAGGAGCAATGCGATGACGATGGGAACGCAGCCCCCGTCGCCGGCCGGCTTCGGCGCAGGCACCGCCTACGAACTGCACGAGCCGAGCTACCTGAGCGAGCTGACCGAGGTCGGCCGCGGCACGCCGATGGGCGAGCTGCTGCGCCGCTACTGGCACCCGGTGGGCCTGGCCAGCGATGCGGGCCGCACGCCGCGGGCCGTGCGCGCGCTCGGCGAGGACCTGATCCTGTTTCGCGACGGGCAGGGCCGCGCCGGCCTGTTGCATCCGCGCTGCGCGCATCGCGGCGCGTCGCTGATCTACGGCCGCGTCGAGGACGACGGGCTGCGCTGCTGCTATCACGGGTGGCTGTTCGGCGTCGACGGCCAGTGCCTGGACCAGCCGTGCGAACCCGACCGCGGCGCCAAGCTGCGCCACAACGTCCGCCAGCCCTGGTACGCGGTGCAGGAGCGCTACGGCCTGGTGTTCGCCTACCTGGGCCCGCCGGACCGGCAACCGCTGCTGCCGCGCTACGAGGCGCTGGACGTGCTCGCCGACGGCGAGTTCGTCGAGGCCGACGACAGCAGCATCGGCGGCGGCGGGCCGGCGGTCGTACCCTGCAACTGGCTGCAGCACTTCGAGAACGTGATGGATCCGCTGCACGTGCCGATCCTGCACGGCAGCTTCAGCGGCCCGCAGTTCGTCGCCGAGATGGCCGCGATGCCCGAGGTCCGGTTCGAGGAGACGGCGCACGGCATCCTGAGCACCCAGCTGCGCCGACTCGAGGACGGGCGGCTGTTCCGCCGCGTGACCGAGGCGGTCGCGCCCACGCTGCGCGTGGTGCCGAGCCCGCGGGTCGGTCGGTTCGGGTCGGTCGAGTCGATCGGCTGGGTGCTGCCGATCGACGACACGAGCTTTCGGATCTACGTGGCCGGGCGCGTGACCGAGGCCGGCGAGCTGGGTCGGATGCGCTCGAAGTTCAACGGCAAGTGGTGGTGGGAGCTGACCGAGGCCGAGCACCGCCAGTATCCGGGCGACTACGAGGCGCAGGTCTCGCAGGGCCCGATCACCTGGCACTCGCACGAGCACCTGCGCACGTCGGACCGCGGCATCGCGATGCTGCGGCGATTCCTGCACAAGCAGGTCCGCGCGGTGGCCGCCGGCCACGATCCGGCCGGCGTCGCGTTCGACCCTGCGCACCAGCTGGTGCGTTTTGCGGCCGGCAACTACGTCGAGGGCTGATGGCCGTCCTGATCCTGAGCAAACCGATGCCGCCCGAGCCGTTCGCCGCGGAGCTGGCCGCCCGGCACTTCGGGCACGCCGTCCACACGTCGATCGATGCGGTCGATCCCGCAGCCGTTCGCTGGCTGATCGCGTGGCGGCTGCCCGAGGGGCTGTTGCCGACGCTGCCGAACCTGGAGCTGCTGTTCTGCTGCGCCGCCGGCGTCGACAAGCTGGTGTCGGTGCGCGACCTGCCCCCGACGCTGCCGGTGTCGCGCGTGGTGGACGATTCGCAGGCGCTGGAGCTGGCCCAGTACGTGGTCCACGCGGTGCTCGATCACCTGCGCGGCGCGCCGCGCTATCGGGCCCAGCAGGCCGCGCGGCAGTGGACGCGGCACCGGGCGTTGACCGTCGGGCGGCGGGCGCTGGTGCTGGGCATGGGCGGCATCGGCCGGCGCATCGCATTGAGCCTGGGCGCGCTGGGATTCGAGGTGACCGGCTGGACACGCTCGGCACACCCGGTCGAGGGGATCGCGACGGTGCACGGCGAGGCCGGGCTGCGCACGGCGCTGCCGCGCGCGGAGGTGCTGGTGTGCGCGCTGCCGCTGACGGCGCAGACGGCCGGCATCGTGAACCACGCCACGCTGTCGGCGCTGCCGCGTGGCGCGTTCTTCGTGAACATCGCGCGCGGCGCGCACGTGGTCGAGTCCGACCTGGTCGCGCTGCTGCACAGCGGGCACGTGGGCGGCGCAGCGCTCGACGTGCAGGTGCACGAGCCGATGCCGCCCGAGGACCCGCTGTGGGACGCGCCCAACGTGACGATCACGCCGCACGTCGCCGGCCACCTGCAACCGGGCGCGGTGATCGGGCAGTTCATTGCCGAGCTCGAACGCCAGGCCGCGGGACTGCCGCTGCGCCACCCGGTATCGCACGCGCGGGGCTATTGATCCGGCTGTGATCCGGCTGGCGAGCCCCCGGCCCGGCTGCTATTGTTCGCCAGACACACGGGAGAACTCGATGAGCCAGGCTTCCAATGCGTTCGACATGAGCCGGATGGCCATGGGCGGTCTCGGGCAGGTGATGGACAGCGTGGAGTTGATGAAGCGCGCCTGGTCGTCGATGAACCTGCCCTCGACGCTGGTGCCGACCGTGGACATCGAGGAACTGGACAAGCGCATCGCGGACCTGAAGGCCGTCGAGCAGTGGCTCAACGTGAACCTGGGCATGCTGCGCGGCACGATCCAGGGGCTGGAGATCCAGCGCGGCACGCTGGCCGCGGTGCGTGCGTTCGGGGCGTCCGTGGGCGTCTCCACGCCCCACGCCGATCCGCAGGCCGCGGCACAGATGCGCGCCGACGCCGCCGTGCAGGCAATGGAGCGCGCGGTCGGTCCGCGGTCGCGGGCGGATGCATCGACGCGGACCGCGACGCCGGCGTCCGGGGTCGAGCCCCCGTCCCCGGCGCTGGCGCCGATGCTGGCCGGGATCAACCCGGGTGCGTGGTGGAACCTGCTGCAGCAGAACTTCAATCAGGTGGCCGAGGCAGCGCTATCGGGGGTCGGACTGCAGGGTGCGGCATTGCGCGAGGCGACCGTCGCGGCCGCGGGCGGGTCGGCCTCGAAGGCCACCCCGAAGGCCACCCCGAAGGCCACCCCGAAGGCCCCCGCGCGAGCCGCAGCCCGGCCGCGCGGGGCCGGCACGGCGCTCGGATCGGGCGGGGCGTCCGGGACGCCCGGATCGACCCGAACGGCTGGCGCGAAGGGCACGGCCGCCGCGAAGGGCACGGCCGGCGCGAGCGGAACGGCCGGGACGAAGGGCGCCCAGGGCGGCGGACCGGCCAGTCAGGCGCGCCCGACCGTAGCGGCCGGCCGGCGAACGCCCGTCCGATGAAGCGATTCCGCTGCGGGCACGCGACGCATCCCGACTGGCGGCTGGCCACCGAGCTCGCGTTGGCGCAGCTCGACGGGCAGCGGCAGGATCCGGCGTGTTCCGAGGGCGGCAACCTGGGCTTCGTCTACCTGACCGCGGCGCTCGCGCCGCGAATCGGCGACGTGCTGGCGCTGCTCCAGTCGCGCACCGCGGTGCGCGACTGGGTCGGCACCGTGGGTCACGGAATCCTCGCCAGCGGCGCCGAGTACGTCGACGAGCCGGCCGTCGCACTGCTGGTCGCCGACCTGCCCGAGGGGAGCTTCACGATCTTCTCGGGGGATCGGCGTGCGCCCGCCGTCGATGCGCGCACGCCGGCCGGTGCGCTGGCGGCCAGCGCGGCGCTGGTCCACGTGGACCCCGGCACGCCGGACATCCCCGAGCTGATCGGCGAGATGGCCGAGAAGGTCGCCGCCGGGCAGCTGTTCGGCGGCATCGCGAGCGGGCGTGCCGAGCCGCTGCCGCAGGTGGCCGGGCGGGTGCTGGCGGGCGGCCTGTCCGGCGTGGTGTTCTCCTCCGACATCGAGCTGCGTTCGCGCGTGACGCAGGGCTGTTCGCCCCTGGCCGGCCAGCACGTCGTGTCGTCGTGCTCGTCCAACCTGATCCGGCTGCTCGACGGCCAGCCGGCGCTGGACGTGCTGCTCGCGGACCTGGGCGTCGAGGAATCGGCGCGCGCCAGTCGCGACGGCGAGACGCTGATGCGCGCGCTGCCGGCCGAGCGGATTCGCACCGGGCTGTTCGTGGGGCTGGCGGGTCCGAGCACGACCCCGGGCCAGCGCGTGAACTTCGGCGAATTCCAGGTGCGCAACCTGGTGGGCATCGATCCGCGCAATCGACTGGTGGCCGTCGGCGGCGTGCCGCACGAAGGCGAGCGCATGGTGTTCTGCACGCGCGATGCCCGCGCGGCACGCGCCGACCTGATCCGCGTGTGCACCGAGCTGCGCGAGGAGCTCGAGTCCGAGTCGCTGCAGGTGGCCGGCGGCATCTACGTGTCGTGCGTGGCGCGCGGCCGCTCGCTGTTCGGCGCGCCGTCGGCCGAGCTCGAGCTGATCCGCGCCAACCTGGGCGAGATGCCGCTGGTCGGCTTCTTCGCCAACGGCGAGATCGCCGGCGACCGGCTGTATGGATACACCGGCGTGCTCACGCTGTTCGTGACGGCGGCCGGCGACTGATCGCGCGGGCCGCGTGTCGTTCCGGGTCGCCCGGCGCCGTGCTTCGCAGGGCGGCGCACGGATCAGCGACCGGGCATCGGATCAGGGTGTTCGGGCCCCGGAATCGACCTCGGGCCGGGCAACGGATTCGGTGGCCGGCTCGACCCCCGGACGCAGCCACCTGACCCAGAGCATCGCCGCGATCGTGGCTGCCACCCCGCACCAGCCAACCGTTCCGAAGTGTTCGAGTCGCCCGTCGGCGCCACGTCCGATGATGAGCCCGGCCAGGAAGGTGGCCGCCGCCTGGGCCAGCGACTGGATCGACGCGTTCAGGCTCATGAACGTGCCGCGCAGCCGCGGCACCGCGCAGCCGGTGATGATCGCGTTGCCCGGCACCATCCGGCCCGACACGATCACGAAGAACAGCACCGCCACCAGCAGCGCCCAGCCGAACGCCACCGGTGGCAGGTGCGTGGTCAGCAGCAGCGGCACGATCGAGGCGGCGGCCACGGCCCGATAGACACGCTTGTGGCCGTGGCGGTCGGCCAGTCGCCCGATCAGCCGCGCCGTGAACAGCGTGGCCGCGCCCCCGGCCAGGTAGATCAGCGGCAGCTGCCGCTCGGTGACGCCGACGTTGGACGTCGTGTACACGGCGATGTACGGGATCACCATGAACGCCGAGAAGCTCAGCAGCACGACGAACAGGTACGCGCGCAGGTGGTTGGCGTTGCGCAGCACCTGCCCGATCGGGCGCAGCGCGTCGAGCACCGGGTGCGAATCGGGCGACGCGGGGCGCAGGTGCGCGTCGATGCGGGGCAGCACGCGGCGCGCGTACCCGCCGACCAGGACGGCCAGCAGGGCCAGCGCGAGAAACGGCGCGTGCCAGCCGAACCAGCCGGCGAACAGCAGGCCGATCGGCACGCCGGCGACGGTCGCGACCGCGAAGGCGGTCATCACCACGCCCGTGGCCGCGCCGCGGCGCGATTCCGGCACGACGTCGCCGATGATCGTGTAGACCGTGGCGCCGGTGAGTCCGCCGACCGCCCCGCCCAGCACGCGGGCGGCCATCAGTGTCGGGTAGCTGGGCGCCGCGCTGGCCGCCAGCAGGGCCAGCGCGAACACCGCGAACAGCACGAGCAGCAGCCTGCGGCGGTCGAACCGGTCGACGAACAGCGCACCGGCGAACCCGGCGATGGCCGCCGAGAAGGTGTAGGCCGACACGAGCGCGCCGAGCTGGGTCGGGCCGACGTCGAAGGTGCGCATCAGCACCGGTCCCAGCGGCGAGACGATGACGAAGTCGGACACGCACACGAACTGGACCGCGGCCAGCGCGATCAGCAGTCGTTTCTCGGCGGCTGCGTCGTTCGGGGGCCGGCTGGAC
Source organism: uncultured Burkholderiaceae bacterium (assembly GCA_964354355.1). Lineage (GTDB taxonomy): Bacteria > Pseudomonadota > Gammaproteobacteria > Burkholderiales > Burkholderiaceae_E > CAYGZN01. Next base: position 9,227 of record CAYGZN010000080.1, read on the forward strand.
ATCGATCCACTATAGCGGATCGTCGCGGGATCAGTCCCCGTTGTGCCCGGCCCGCCAGCGCGCCAGCGCGGGCTGCACGTCGCGCAGTTCGGACATCACCTGCACCCCCGCGGGCGGGCGCCGATGCAGCACCGGGCAGCTGCCGCCGGCCCAGATTTCGGTCGGCGGCGGCAGCTTGGCGCGCAGTTCGACGAGCCCCTCGAGCACCTGGTTGGGATTGACGACACCGGAGAACGACAGCGCAACGACGTCGGCGCGGTGCGCCTGCGCGGCCAGCGCGATGTCCCACACGGGGGTCTGCACCCCCAGCGACACGCAGTGGCAGCCCTCGAGCGCCAGGATCGACTCGGCCATCAGCAACCCCAGGCCGTGCGGTTCCTGCGGGATCGTGGTCAGCAGCACCCGCGGGCGCCGAGCCGGCTGCGGGATGGTGCCGATGGCGCCGCGCAGCACGACCTGCATCGACTCGGTGTACAGGTGCTCCTCGAAGACCTCGAGCCCGCCGCGTGCCCAGGCTTCGCCGACCAGCCGGGTCAGCGGCGCGGCCAGCCCGGTGACGAATCGTTCGATCCCCATGCGCAGCTGGGCCTCGGACAGCGCCCGGCGCAGCGCGTCGACCTCGTGCGCCTTGATGAGCGCGAGATAGCGGCCGAACTCGTCCTGCTCGGCGTGCGCATCGTGGTGCGAGCGCGGCGGAGCCAGTGCGGCGACCTTCTCGGCAGCCAGCGCGTGCAGCCGCTCGATCGGCAGCCCGACGATGCGCCCCGGGCGATAGCCCGCGTCGATCAGCCGGCGCAGCACGCGCAGCTTGTCGACCTGGTCGATCGGGTACAGGCGTTCGCCGAACCCGTCACGCGCCGGCTGCGGGAAACCGTAACGGCGCTCCCAGACACGCAGGGTGTCCTTCGACAGGCCGGTGTCACGCTCGACCGCGGCGATGCTGCGCGA
>CAYGZN010000081.1:0-10099 GCA_964354355.1 uncultured Burkholderiaceae bacterium
CGTCCACCTGCGCGACGTGGTCGGGCACGACCTGGTCGATCGGCCGATCGTCGTGCGCAACCACTGCTACGGGTGCACCGCGGGGCAGGGCAGTTCGTGCGGCGGTGCGCTCGCGGCCTGACCCCTGCACGATGACGCGAACCGCTTCCGGACGGCGGCCCCGGAAGCCGGCACGCGCCGAACCGGCCGCTGACACGCGTGCGTCGCTGCCGGGCCGGTACTGCCCGTCGGACTACGCGTACGGACCGGCGGTGCTGCGCACCGGCCCCGTGATCGAGGCCGATGTGCTGTACGTGGTCGGCGGGCTCTACGGCAACACGGTCGCGCTCGGCGCGCTGCGCACGCTGCGGGACGCCGAGCGCCGCGGCCGCGTCCAGGTGGTCTTCAACGGGGACTTCCACTGGTTCGACGTCCATGCGCAGCAGTTCGCGGCCATTTCGCGCGTGCTCGACTGGGGTCACGCGATCCGCGGCAACGTCGAGACCGAACTGTCGCGTCCAGGCGCCGACGACTCGCTCGATGCGGGTTGCGGGTGCGCCTATCCCGACGACGTCCCGGACGCCGACGTCGAGCGTTCCAACCGGATCCTGGCGCGCCTGCGCGCCACCGCACGCGAGGCCGACGCTTTCCAGCGGCTGTCCGCACTGCCGATGACGCTGCGCGCACAGGTCGGCCCGGCGCGGGTGGGCATCGTGCACGGGGACGACCGGTCGCTGGCGGGGTGGAGGCTGGCGCACGACCGGCTCGCTGGCAGCTGGGCCGATGGCCTGGCCGGTTCGTTCGACGCCGCGCAGATCGACGTGCTCGCATGCAGCCACACGTGCCTGCCGGTCGCCGACAGCAACGAGTCGGGCGGGCGGGCCCGTGTGGTGATCAACAACGGCGCGGCCGGAATGGGCAATTTCGGCGGACTGCTGTCGGGCGTCGTCACCCGGATCGCCGTGCCCGGGCTCGCTGCGCCGGCCGGGGCGCGCGTGCTGTATGCCGCGCGCGTGTCCGGCGTCGAAGTGGCCGCTCTCGAGCTGGCCTTCGACCAGCCGCGCTGGCGCGCGTTGTTCGCGCGCCAGTGGCCGGTGGGCTCGCCGGCGCACCTGTCGTACTGGTCGCGAATCTCGGCCGGCCCTGGTTACCACCTCGAACAGGCCGTGCGCGGCCGCTTCCGCAAAGGCCCCTCCCCATGACGCGTGGCCGCATCGCCGTGCTGTTGCTGGTCGCCGCCGCGCTCGCGGCCTTCTTCGCGCTGGACCTCGGACGGTTCCTGACGCTCGCCGAGATCAAGGCACGGCAGGCCGAGCTGTCCGCACTGGTCGCCACCCGGCCATTGCTCACGGCCGGCATCTACTTCGCCGTGTATGTCGTCAGCACTGCGCTGTCGGTGCCGGGAGCCACGCTGCTGACGCTTGCGGCAGGCGCGATCTTCGGCGTGCTGTGGGGCAGCGTGATCGTGTCGTTCGCTTCGGCGATCGGCGCGACGCTGGCCTTTCTGGTGTCGCGCTTCCTGTTGCGCGACGCGGTGCAGCGCCGCTTCGGCGACAAGCTCGCGGCGATCAACGCCGGTGTCCACAAGGACGGCGCGCTGTACCTGTTCACGCTGCGCCTGATCCCGGTGTTCCCGTTCTTCCTGATCAACCTGGTGATGGGACTGACGCCGATGAAGGCCTGGACCTTCCTGTGGGTCAGCCAGCTCGGCATGCTCGCGGCCACCGTGGTCTACGTCAACGCGGGCACGCAGCTGGCACGCATCGATTCGCTCAGGGGCATCCTGTCGCCGGGGGTCATCCTGTCGTTCGTGCTGCTCGGGCTGTTCCCGCTGCTGGCCCGCTGGCTCGTGGACTTCGTGCGCGCGCGGCGCGTGTACGCCGGCTGGAAGCGGCCGGCCCGCTTCGAGCACAACGTGGTCGTGATCGGTGCGGGCAGCGCCGGGCTGGTCACGGCGTACATCGCGGCGGCCGTGAAGGCGCGGGTGACGTTGGTCGAGCGCCACCGGATGGGCGGCGACTGCCTGAACACCGGCTGCGTGCCGTCCAAGGCCCTGCTGCGCTCGGCCAAGCTGCTGTCGCAGGCGCGGCACGCCAGCGACTACGGGATCCGGTGCATGACCGCCGAGTTTGACTTCGCCGACGTGATGGAGCGCGTGCAGCGCGTGGTCCGCACCGTCGAACCGCACGATTCGGTCGAGCGCTACACCAGCCTGGGCGTCGACGTGGTCCAGGGCGAAGCGCGCATCGTGAGTCCGTGGGAGGTCCAGGTGCGCGACGCGCAGGGCACGCGCACGCTGACGACGCGCAACATCGTGATTGCAGCGGGTGCCCGCCCGCTGGTTCCGCCGATCCCCGGAATCGAGCAGGTCGGCTACCTGACCTCGGACACGGTGTGGGACCTGCGCACGCGTCCCGCGCGCCTGCTGGTGCTGGGCGGCGGCCCGATCGGGTGCGAGCTGGCGCTGGCCTTCGTGCGGCTGGGCAGCGCCGTCACACAGGTGGAGATGGCGCCGCGCCTGATGGCGCGCGAGGATCCCGACGTGTCGGAACACGTGATCCAGCGCTTTCGCGACGAAGGCATCGATGTGCGGATCGGCACTAAGGCGGTGCGCTTCGAGACCGGCGCCGGCGGCGAGAAGGTGCTGGTGGCCGAGCAGGGCGGCGCCGAAGTTCGCATCGAGTTCGACACGCTGCTGTGCGCGCTCGGGCGGGTCGCCAATACCGCAGGCTATGGCCTGGAGGACCTCGGGATTGCGCTGACGCGAAGCCGGACGATCGAGGTCGACGAGTCGCTGCGAACGCGCTTCCCCAACATCTTCGGTGCCGGCGACGTCGTCGGGCCATACCAGTTCACGCATGCGGCTGCGCACATGGCCTGGTACGCGGCAGTCAATGCGCTGTTCGGGCGCTTTCGTCGCTACCGTGTCGACTGGTCACTGATCCCGTGGTGTACCTTCGTCGATCCGGAAGTCGCGCGCGTCGGCCTGAACGAGCAGGAGGCCCGCGAGAAGGGCGTGCCGTTCGAGGTCACGAGGTATCCGATCGACGACCTGGACCGGGCGATCGCCGACGAGGTCGCGCACGGGTTCGTCAAGGTGCTGACCCGGCCCGGCAGCGACCGGATCCTCGGGGTCACCATCGTCGGCGAGCACGCCGGCGACCTGATCGCCGAGTTCGTGGGGGCGATGAAGAACGGCGTCGGGCTGAACCGGATCCTCGGGACGATCCACATCTACCCGACGCTCGCCGAGGCCAACAAGTATGCGGCCGGCGTGTGGAAGCGCGCGCACGCACCGACGCGCGTGCTGCGCTGGCTCGAACGGTTCCACGGTTGGCAGCGGGGCTGAGCCGCGGCGCGGGGGCACCCGTTGTGCGCACCCCCGCTGGAGCTTCGGGTGCCGCCGCGCGCGGCGACCTGCGGCTGACGATCGTGATTCCCGCGCTGAACGAGGCGGATGCGATTGTCGTGGCGGTGGCCGATGCGCGTCGCGAGGCCGATCAGGTGCTGGTCGCCGACGGCGGCAGCACCGACGAGACGGTCGCACGCGCGCGGGCTGCCGGGGCGCGAGTCGTGCCGGCACCGCGCGGGCGAGCCGTGCAGATGAATGCGGCGGCGGCGGCGGCCGACGGCGACGTGCTGCTGTTCCTGCATGCGGACTGCCGCCTGCCGGTGGGCGCGCGGGCGGCGGTGCGGCGGGCCGTCTCCGAGGGTGGTGCGTGGGGTCGATTCGACGTCGCCCTGGACTCGCCGCGGCCGTTGCTGCGTCTGGTCGGTTCGATGATGAACCTGCGGTCGCGGCTGACCGGCATCTGCACCGGTGACCAGGCGGTCTTCGTGACGCGCGCGGCGTGGCAGGCGTGCGGTGGCTATCCGGCGATCCCGCTGATGGAGGACATCGAACTCAGCCGGCGGCTGCGGCGGATCGCGCCGCCCGCCTGCCTGCACGATCGCGTGCGCGTCTCGGCACGCCGCTGGGAACGCCGTGGCGCGTGGCGCACGATCGTCGAGATGTGGGCCTTTCGTGCGCTGCACGCCATCGGTGTCTCGCCGCGCTGGCTGCACGACCGCTACTACGGACGCAGCGCGTGAGTCCCGCAGGCGTTGCCGGCGCCACCCCCGCGCCGGCCCCGGCACGCCGGGTCATCGTGATGGCGCGGCTGCCCCGGCTGGGGCGCGTGAAGACGCGGCTGGCTGCATCGATCGGGCCGCTGCAGGCGCTGCGCGTGCACCGCGAACTGCTGGCCGCCGCGGTCGCGCTGGTCGATGCCACGCCCGGCGTGCGTCGCGAGCTGCGCTATGCGCACGACGGCCCGCCGGGGAGCCGACACCGGCGCTGGCTGCGCGCGCTGGCCAAGCGCGGCTGGAGCACCGCCGCGCAGCGGGGCGGCGACCTCGGCCAGCGCATGTGCGACGCGCTCGACACCGCATTGCGCGACGGTGACCTGCCGGTGCTGATCGGGTGCGACTGTCCGGCGATGCGTGCGTCCGACCTGCTCGAAGCCTTTCACGCGCTGCGCAGCGCCGACGCCGTGTTCGCGCCGACCGAGGACGGCGGCTACGCGCTGGTGGGTCTGGCCCGCAGCGCCCCGCACGCGTTCGACGCGGTCGCGTGGGGCACCGCGGGCGTGATGGTCGAGACGCGCCGCCGGCTGGCGCGGGCGGGCCTGCGCTGGCACGAGTTGCGCACGCTGTGGGACGTCGACGTCGAGGCGGACCTGCGGCGCTGGCGCGGCTCGTGACGTTCGAGCCAGGTCCTACGGTTCGGCCGTTGCGCGCGGCTCGTCCGTCGCGGGCGTGTCGTCGGCGGCCGGGCGCTCGGGCACTGCGTCGGGCGCGGCCGACGGCGCAAGCAGCGCCGCCTTCGCGAACAGCGCCGCGATCGGGCCGGGCTTTCCGAACAGGTCACCCTGCAGGTGATCGACGCCGAGCTCGCGCAGCCGCGCGTGCACGCCTTCGCTGTGGACGTGCTCCGCGATCGTGCGCAGGTTCAGCCGCTTGGCCACGCGCACCGTCGACATGACGATCTCCTCGTCGATCGGGCTGTTGACGATATTGCGGATGAACGAACCGTCGATCTTCAGGTAGTCCAGCGGGAAGCGTTTCAGGTATTCGAAGGTGGCCAGGCCGGTGCCGAAATCATCGAGCGCGATGCCGAATCCCTGCGCCTTGAGCTCGTCGACCAGCCGCGACGCCGCGGACGGGTTGCGGATCGCCTCGCTTTCGGTGATCTCGAAGACGATCTTGGCGGTCGGGATCGCGCACAGCGCCCGCTGTTCGCGAATGTAGGCGGCGATGCCGCCGTCGCTCATCGTGGCGCCCGACAGGTTGATCGAGCACTTGTAGGTGCGCGCCAGCGCCTCGGGGTGCGTGGCCAGCCACTCGAACGTGCGCTTGACCACCGCCCGATCGAAGGCCACCGACATCTGCGCCTGAACCGCGAGCTTGAGGAACTCCGGCGGCTGGATCAGCCCGCCATCGCGGTCGCGCAGGCGGGTCAGCACCTCGAACGACAAGTGCCCGGCCGGCGTCTCGGGGTCGATCACCGGCTGCGCGTACAGCTCGAGCCGCGTCTCGCGGATCGCGTCGCGGATGTGCTCGATCTTGCTCTGGTGCGCCCGGCGCGAGTCGATCATCATCTGCGACAGCGGTTCCACGAACAGCTGCGGGTCGCGCACGCTGGCGGCGATCGCCAGAGCGTCCGACAGCGACGACAGGCAGTCCTCGCTGTTGATGAGCGTGTGGCGGTCGATCAGCAGCCCCCCGACGCAGGCCTGCAGCCGCAGGTTGCCGTGCTCGGTCGCGAACAGCTGGCCGGACAGCTGCGAGTAGACCTCACGCGCGACGCCACGGACCTGCGCGACGGTGTCGGCGACGACCACCAGCGCGTAGCGCCCGGCCGAAAGCCGTGCCGCCAGCTGGATCTGCGGCTGCCGAAGCAGCAACCCGGCCACCGACTGCTCCAGCTGCATGGCCTGGATCGTGCCGCACAGGTCGTTGACCGAATCGAAGTTGGTCAGGTGCACGCCGATCAGGCCGTAGTTGGGGCGCTGAGCCGAGGCGAGCCGGTCGCCGAACTCGGCGAGCAGACCGCGATCGTTCAGCAGGCCGGTCGTCATGTCCTGGCGCGCCTGGCGCGCGACGCGCACCAGCGCCAGCCGGCGGTCGGCCGCGACGGCCTGCAGCACCAGTCCGACGACGATCGCGCAGAAGACCATCACGGACGCCTCGACCGAGCGCTCGAAGCCTTCGCCGAACGCGGGCGCCTGGTAGGCGCGGGTGGCCAGCAGCGGCAGCGCCGACAGCAGCAGCGTGAGCGCGTTGGCGCGCTCGCTCATGCGGATCGCGGACCACGCGACGATCGGGAAGTAGAAGAACAGCAGCATGTACGCGTACTGCTGCTGCCCGAAGCGGGACAGGACCAGGCTCACGCCGGCGACGAGCAGGGTCATGATGACCCCGGACAGGTCGAAGATCTGCACCGGCTGGTCGCCCGAGTCGGCCTCGGGAAGCGCGTCGTCGATCCACGCGAGCAGCGCCGGCGCGACCAGCAACATGCCCAGCGCGTCGACCAGCCACGCGCTCATGTACAGGTGGGCGGGGTGCGCGTCGACGATCAGGTCCTGTCCGATGGCGACCACGGTGATCAGCAGCGCATTGAGCGGCGCCGACACGATCAGCGTGACGATCACGAACCGCACGACGGCCTCGAGACGATACTCGGCCGGCTTCCAGTCGTTGATCCGGCGCAGCAGCACGATCGCCAGGCCCGATCCGACCATTGTCGTGGCCGCCGCGGCCAGCGCGGGCACCGGCAGCCGGTAGCTGAGCAGGCCCCAGGCGAAGGCTCCGAGCGCCGCCGGAATCGTCCACCTGAGCCCGTAGCGCCATCCGAACGCGAATGCGACCCCGGCCCCCGGCCAGAACAGCATGCGCACGGGGTCGCCATGCGACACCAGCCGGGCGACGAGGCAGAACGCGAAGGCGATCGCGGCGATCAACAGCGCGCGCGGCAGCGGCGGGATCGGCGAATCGGCCGACTGGGCGTGGGTGAGCAAGCTGGGGTGTGCCTTGGTTTGCTGCAGTGTAATACACGCGCCTGCGCGCGGGGCCGCCGCACGGCGGAATCCCGCCGCACGGCGTCGACCGGCCGGCGGGCGCGCGTCGCCGGGGCGTCACCCCGAGTCGGTGCTGCGGCGCGCGCAGCCGGGTGCTGCAGCCCCGGCCGGCGCGCCTGAGTCGTCGGGCCGGCGACTTTGTCAGGCGGCCATCAGTTCGCGCAGCACGTAGGGCAGGATGCCGCCGTGGCGGTAGTAGTCGATCTCGATCGGCGTGTCGATCCGCGACAGCAGGCTCACCTTGCGGCTGCTGCCGTCGGCGCCGTGGATCGTCATCACGATGTCCTGCTGCGGCACCATGTCGTGCGGCACGTCGATGTCGAAGCGCTCGTCGCCCCGGATCCCCAGCGACTGCCACGAGTCGCTGCCCTTGAACTGCAGCGGCAGCACGCCCATGCCGACCAGGTTGGAGCGGTGGATCCGCTCGAAGCTGCGAGCCATCACCGCCCGCACGCCCAGCAGCTGGGTGCCCTTGGCGGCCCAGTCGCGCGACGAGCCGGTGCCGTACTCTTCGCCGCCGAACACGACGGTCGGCACGCCGGCGGCCACGTACTTCATCGCCGCGTCGTAGATGTACATCTTCTGGCCGTCGGGCTGATGGACCGTGACGCCGCCTTCCTCTCGTGAGCCGTTGGCCCCGGGCGGAACCATCAGGTTCTTGATCCGCACGTTGGCGAACGTGCCGCGCATCATCACCTCGTGGTTGCCGCGGCGCGCGCCATACGAGTTGAAGTCGGCCTTCAGCACGCCGTTGCCGACCAGATACTTGCCGGCCGGCGAGGCTTCCTTGATCGAGCCGGCGGGCGAGATGTGGTCGGTGGTGATCGAGTCGCCGAACAGGCCCAGCGCACGGGCATCGCGGATCGAGCCGGTGGCTGCGGGCTGCATCGCAAACGCGTCGAAGAACGGCGGCTCGGCGATGTAGGTGGACTTGGGCCAGTCGTAGACCTGGCCTGCAGCCGCGGGCACCGCGTTCCACAGCGTGTGGTCCTTGGTGAGGTTGCCATAGAGCCGCTTGAAGGTCCGGGCATCCATCGCGTGCTTCATCAGCGTGTGGATCTCGTCGGTGCTCGGCCAGACGTCGCCGATGAACACGTCGCGCCCCTTGCTGTCCTTGCCGAGCGGCTCGGTCATCAGGTCGACGGTCACGTTGCCGGCAATCGCGTAGGCCACGACCAGCGGCGGCGACGCCAGGAAGTTCGCGCGCAGGTTGGGGTGGATGCGCGCCTCGAAGTTGCGGTTGCCCGACAGCACGGCAGCGCAGACCATGTCGTTGGCCGTGATCGCCTCGTTGATCTCGGGCGTGAGGTCGCCGGCGTTGCCGATGCACGTCGTGCAGCCGTAGGCGGCCACCGCGAAGCCGAGCTGCTCCAGGTAGGGCAGCAGCCCGGCCTTCTCGAGGTATTCGGTCACCACCCGCGAGCCCGGTGCCAGCGAGGTCTTGATGTGCGGCCGCACCTTCAGTCCGCGCATCGCCGCCTTCTTGGCCAGCAGGCCGGCGGCCAGCAGCACGCCGGGGTTCGACGTGTTGGTGCACGAGGTGATCGCGGCGATCAGAACGTCGCCGTTGCGCAGTTCCACGCCGTTGGACGTCGTGTAGACCCGATCGAGCTGGTCGGCCGGCTTGTTGAAGCCGTTGTCGGCGACCGGCTTGGCGAACAGCTCGGCGAAGGTCGACTTGACCTTGCCGATCTCGATGCGGTCCTGCGGGCGCTTGGGACCGGCCAGCGACGGAGCGACGGTTGCGAGGTCGAGCTCGACAACCTTGGAGTAGTCGATCTCGCCGGCCTTGGGCACGCCGAACAGGCCCTGCGCCTTGAAGTAGGACGCAAACGCGTCGATTTCCTGCTTCGTGCGGCCCGAACCCTCGAAGTACTCGATGGTCCGGCCGTCCACCGGGAAGAATCCCATCGTCGCGCCGTACTCGGGGGCCATGTTGGCGATGGTGGCCCGATCGGGCAGGGCGAGGCTCTCGGTGCCGGGGCCGAAGAACTCGACGAACTTGCCCACGACCTTCTCCTTGCGCAGCATCTCTGTGATGCGCAGCACCAGGTCGGTGGCCGTCACGCCTTCGCGCAGCCTGCCCTTGAGGTTCACGCCGACGACGTCGGGGGTCAGGAAGTACACCGGCTGGCCCAGCATGCCGGCCTCGGCCTCGATGCCACCCACGCCCCAGCCCACGACCCCGATCCCGTTGATCATCGTGGTGTGGCTGTCGGTGCCCACCAGCGTGTCGGGATAGTAGATCGTCTGCTTGCCGTCGGCCCGCGTGTGCACGCCGCGCGCCAGGTACTCCAGGTTCACCTGGTGCACGATGCCGATGCCCGGGGGAACAACCTTGAAGGTGTCGAAGGCCTGCATGCCCCACTTCATGAACTGGTAGCGCTCCTGGTTGCGCCGGAACTCCAGCTTCATGTTGAGGTCCAGCGCATCGGGCGTGCCGTAGTGGTCGATCATCACCGAGTGGTCCACGACCAGGTCCACGGGCACCAGCGGCTCGATCGTCTTGGGGTTCTTGCCCATGCGGGCCGCCACGCTGCGCATCGCCGCGAGATCGGCCAGCAGCGGCACGCCGGTGAAGTCCTGCAGGACGACGCGCGCAACGATGAACGGGATCTCGTCGGTACGCTTCGCGTTCGGCCGCCAGTTGGCCAGCTGCGTGACGTGCTGCTCGGTGACCTTCTTGCCGTCGACGTTGCGAAGCACCGCCTCGAGCACGATCCGGATCGACACCGGGAGCCTGGCCACGTTGGGGTACGTCGCGGCGAGCGCCTTGAGCGAATAGAACTGCCCGGTCTTTCCCGACTCGAGCTTGAAGTCCTGCAGGGTCTTGAACGCGTTGTGGGCCATGGGGGTCTCTCGGAAGTGAAGTGCGCGGTTGGGATGGATGGTCTGCGTGGGGTCTACTGGCGTGGCGGGGCAGCGTCTAGCGTCGTGGGGCAGCCGGGCTGTCGGATCGGGCCGGGGCGCGGCGCGCGCGCTGCGCGGGCTCGGCCTTGAAG
>CAYGZN010000082.1:0-10077 GCA_964354355.1 uncultured Burkholderiaceae bacterium
GGTCGGCGTAACGCTTCATCGCAGCCGTCCCATCCATGGCTGACCCGCGGCCGGCCCGCCGTGCCGCCCGAGCGTGCCGTTCACAGCCCGCGCAGGAACGCCAGCAACAGCTCGTTGACCGCCGCCGGGCGCTCGCGTTGCACCCAGTGCCCCGCACCTTGCAGGATGTGGCAGCCGCGCAGGCCGGGCAGCGTCTGGCTGAACTTGTCGATGCTGGCGCGCGAGTTCGGGAACTTCAGCACGTCGTCACGGTCTCCGCCGATGAACAGCGACGGCTGCTGGATGACTGCGCCACGCCACGGCGCCATCAGCTCCCACGACAACCTGACCGAACGGTACCAGTTCAGGCCGCCGCGAAAGCCCGTGCGCTGGAACTCCGCCACGGTGTAGGCCAGGTCGCCGGCGTCGACCCACGGCGGCATGGCGGCAGGGTCCTGCGTGTTGTGCAGGAACCCCTTGCCAGGGGCCAGGACGGTGGCCACACCGCCCGCGCCGTCGCCGGAAAGGCTGAAGGTCAGGCGCCGCATCGTTGCGGCCACGTCGGCTTCGAGTTCGGCCTCGGCAACACCCGGCGCCTGGAAATACTGCATGTAGAAGGTGCGCACGCCCATCCGCTCCAGCGCGCTGAGCAGATCCATCGGCCCGGGCGGCGAATACGGGACGCTCAGGCCGGCCACCGCGCGGAACATATCGGGCCGCAGCAGCGCGGCCGTCCAGGCCGCCGGCGCGCCCCAGTCGTGCCCCACGATCACGGCCTGGGTTTCACCGAGCGCGTGCACGAGGCCCACCAGGTCGCCCACGTGGTGCAGCATCGTGCACTGCGCGGGGTCGGAAGGTGCATCGGTGCCGCCGTAGCCCCGCATGTCGGGGGCGGCGACGCGCCAGCCGGCACCCGCCAGTGCGGCCATCTGCGGCCGCCAGGAACACCACAGTTCGGGGAATCCATGACACATCACGACCAGCGGGCCCCTGCCCTGGGCGGCCACGCGCATCTGGATGCCGTTGACGGAAAGGGTCTGGAGTTCGGGCTTGTGCATCACGTGCTCCTGCGGTTCAGGCAGCGGCGGCCAGCAGCGCCGGCATCCGGGCAGCGGCAGCCGCCCCCTTGGCACCCAGCTGCTGAAGCAGCGCAAGTCTGGCCGTGTCGCCCGGCTGCACACCGCGCAGGTACACTGCGATCCCGTTCAATCGGCACTGCATCAGCCAGGCACTCAGCCCGGCGTGCTGGCGCCAGCGTCCCATGTTGCTCAGGTTCACGGCCCACATGCGCAGCCAGTCGATGGGCTTCTCGGGGCTGGGCACCACCGCGCACAGCGCGTTCTTCTCGGCCGGATCGGCGACGTGGCTCTCGACGTAGGCAATGACGGCTGCGCTGAAGAGCGGCTGACACGTGCGTACCATCAGCAGGTTGATGCGATCGCCTTCGAAGACCGGCAAGGCAGGCGGCATCACGATGGCGGCGGCGCTGCAGTCGACGTTGAGCGTGTCCGGGTCGGCCGGCAGCGTGCCCTTGTCCATCACGATCTGCGTGGGCTCGATGCGGCGCACATGCCCGAGCCGCACGATGTCCTGGATGCGGCGCAGCTGCTCGAGCTCGGTCTGAGACACCACCGCACACCGGAAGGTCGTGGGCGACACCCCGGTGTCGATGCGCAGCAGCAGCTCGCGCGCCTCGAGCCGCGCGAACAGGTCGGCCACCGACGACGCTTCGGCGATGGCCTCGAGTTGTCCGATGTTGCTGCCGATGCTGCGCTCGTAGTTCTCGATGCCGGGCTGGAAGTTGGCACGGTTCAACAACCAGGCGTCGCGTGGCATCACCCAGCGGATGCGCGACGGCGCAACGCCGTTCTCCAGCAGCCAGAGAATGGCGTCCATGCCGGTCTTGCCCGAGCCCACCACCGTGTACGCGGCATGCGGGCGACCAATGTCCGGCAGGCGGTTCACGGGCACGCAGTTGACGCCTGCGGCGACCGCGTATTTCGGCGGGTGGGTCGCCGGCACCGCGGTCTGGGCGTGCGTGACGTCGACGACCTTTCTGCGGACCACGACCCGGCGGGAATCACCGCTGGTGAGCGACCTGACCTGGTGCGCACCGTCAGCGCCCGCAGCGTACTCGGACATCGGCAGCCATTGCACACGCCCCGAGGGCAGGAACCGCTCCTGCATCACCTGGTCGAAATAGGCCAGCACCTGCGCGCCGGAAGCCAGCCCGTACATGCCGGCGTTGAATCCGCTGACGTCCTTGACCCCGTGACTGAGTTCCCGCGAGGCCACGCCGTAGAACTCCGAGGGCTGGTGCAGCCGCACGAACGGGTAGGCATGGTTCCAGTGGCCGCCCGGACGGTGCTGGCGGTCGACCATCAGCACGGTGGCGTCGGCCTGCTCACTGAGCAGGGTGTCGACGAACGCCATCGCGGTCGCGCCAGCACCGATGACGAGGTAGTCGGCTTCGAGCGGTGGGGTGGTCATGCCAGCGTCTCCGGGAGTTGTGTGCGAATTGCAGGGGCCACCGACGATACCCGAAACAGTCGCGCTGTCTAGTGCCGCGGCGATCACCCGGCAACGGCCGTCCCGCGACGGCCCACGAAAACGGGGCGGGGCGCAGTCAGTGGCGGTGCGGCGGCACTCCGAACACATCGGTCAACGGCGAGTGCGCCCGAAACGCCACGAACTTCTCGAAGCATCGACTCGACTCCCCGCATTGTGCCGAACTCGCGCTCGTCGTCTTCGGGTCGGCGCGAAAGATCGACCTGCCTTTCTTGATCGTCTCAACGACCTGGATATCGGCGATCTTCGCCCGGTCGCTCGTCAGGGGGTTGTCGGACAGGATCGCGAAGTCCGCGAGTTTGCCGACTTCGATGGAGCCCTTGGTCTTTTCCTCGAAGTGCTGGTAAGCCGCCCACAGCGTCATCGCCTTGAGCCCGACGATCGGCTCGACGCGATGTTCGGCGCCCAGCACCTGGTTGGAGCGAGTCGTTCGGTTGACCGTCGCGGACAGCACCCGCATCGTGTCGGGAAACGCCACCGGCGCGTCATGCTGCGAGCTGAACATCATGTCGTTCTTCATCATCCAGCCGGAGGGCGAAATATTCGCGGCGCGCTCCGGCCCAAGCACCGTATCGAGGTACCCGTCGCCCCAGTAGAACGTGTGCATCGGAAAGAGCGCCGGGAACATTCCGAGCGCCTTGATCTTCGCGACCTGGTCTTCGCGAAGCGTCTGTCCGTGAATCATCACCGGCCGCCGGTCCCGACCCGGGTAGCGCGCCGATGCAGCGGTCACGGCCCGGATCAGCTGGTCGATGGCGGCGTCGCCGTTGGTGTGCGTGATGATCTGCCAGCTGTTGCGGAACGCCCGCTGCACGGCCGCAACGGCCTGTTCGTCGCTCAATGCGGGATAGCCGGCGAAGCTGGCCGGCTGGCCCGGCGCAGGGGTCAGGTACGGCTGCCACAGCCACGCGGTCCGGCCCTGCGGTGACGCGTCGAGGGTGAGCTTCACGCCGCCGATGCGCAAGCCGTTGCGATAGGTGCGCCCCACATGTGGCCGTGCGCATCGATGAATCCCGGGATCATCGTCCGGCCGGCCAGATCGATCACGGTTGTCCTCGGGCCTTTGTGCGCCATCTCGACGGACGAACGCGATCCGACCGCGACGGCCTTCCCGGCCTTGACGGCGACCGCCTCGGCCAATGGCGCCCGGTCGTCCACGGTGATGATCGGACCGCCGGCGTAGATCGCATCGGCATCGGCCGCAGCCGCGTGCGAAGCGATGCATGCCAGAACGACGAACACGGCAACCGGGGGTCGTGACAGTCTCATTGCAATGGTCTTCCTGAAGGTCGCGTCGGCCGTATTGTGCACCGCCGATCCACGCGTTTGCACCGCGCCACGCGGCGACTGCAGGCCCGTGGCGACTGTCACCGGCGGCGCGGTGCATAATGCCGGCGCAGGAGGTCCACCCCGATGCGCCATGAAGTCGTTGTCCGATTCGCCCAAGGGCGTGAAATCGTGCTGCCCGTGGGCGGCCCAACCGGCCTGCCGGCCGACGCGGCGCGCCGCTGGCTCGACGAGCAGTTTCTGGCCAACGAGTGCGAGCCCCTGCGTGCCAGCGGCAAGGTGCTCACGGCAGACAAGCTGCTGGCACTGGCGGGCACGGTCGGGCCGGCACGCTTCGAATCCGATGCCGCCTGGGCGGCGGACTACGCCCGTGCTGCGTTGGGCGCCCTGGGCCGCACGATGGTGCAGGTGGACGTGGACAGCGGCGCCGTGACGTTCTGAACGCCCGTGCGATGGTGCACCCTTTGCTGATCGACGGCGATTGGGTCGACGACCGGGGCTCGACGATCGAATCGGTCAACCCGGCAACGGGGGAGATCAACCATGCGGTGTGCGCGGCGACGCCGGCGCTGGTCGACCGTGCCGTCAAGGCCGCCGCGCGAGCCGCGGATGCCTCGAACTGGCGGGCGCTGCTGCCCCATCAGCGCGCTGCAACGCTGCACCGCATCGGCGACCTGATGCTCGCCAATGCCGAGCGGTTCGCCCGGCTGCAGATGATCGAGAACGGCAAGGTATGGAGCGAATGCGTCGCGCAGGTCAGCAGCGCTGCGGCGACCTTCCGCTACTTCGCGTCGGTCTGCGAAACGCTGGGTTCCGACCTCACGCCGTCGCGCGGCAACTACCTGTCGATGACGGTGCACGAGCCCTACGGCGTCGTCGCGGCCATCACGCCGTGGAACTCGCCGATGACGATGGAGGCGCAGAAGGTTGCGCCCGCGCTGGCCGCCGGCAACGCCGTCGTGCTCAAGCCGTCCGAGATCACACCGTCGGCGGCGCTCGAACTCGGCCGGATCGCACTCGACGCGGGCCTGCCGCCGGGTGTGCTCAACGTGCTGCCGGGGACCGGCCCCGTGACGGGCTCGGCCCTGGTCGAGCATCCGGGCGTCGGCATGGTGTCGTTCACGGGCGGAACGGTCACCGGGCGGCGCATCGCGGCCGTGGCGGCCGCGCGGTTGATGCCGGTCGCGCTGGAGCTCGGCGGCAAGTCGCCACACATCGTGTTCGACGACGCCGACATCGACGCCGCCGCCGACGCAATCGCGGGCGGCATCTTCGAGGGCAGCGGCCAGTCCTGCGTGGCGGGCTCGCGGCTGTTCGTGCAGCACCGGGTGCACGAGGCCCTGGTCGAGCGCGTGCTCGCGATCGCGCGCTCGCTGCGCGTCGACCTGCCCGACGCCGAAGGCGCGCAGATGGGGCCGATCTCGTCGTTCGGGCATCGCGACCGGATCGAGGCGATGGTCGCCGAGGCGCGTGCCGCGGGCGCGCAGATCCTGTGCGGCGGCGCGCGGCCCGGCGACACGCGGCTGAGCGCAGGCGCCTTCTACCTGCCCACCGTGATCGGCGGGATCGACAATCGTGCCCCGATCGCGCAACAGGAGATCTTCGGGCCGGTGCTGTGCGTGTTGCCGTTCGACGACGAAGACGACCTGGTTGCACAGGCGAACGACTCGGTCTTCGGGCTGGCCGCCGGCGTCTGGTCGCGGGACTTCGCGCGCTGCTGGCGGATCGCCCGCCGGCTTCAGGCCGGCACCGTCTGGATCAACACCTACAAGCAGCTTTCGATCGCCACGCCGTTCGGCGGCTTCAAGGACAGCGGGCTCGGCCGCGAAAAGGGCCTGACCGGCATGCGCCTTTACCAGCAGACCAAGGGCCTCTACATCGGCCTGGGGCGCTGACCACCCGCCATTGCAGGCGCGCGCGCGTCCGGCCGCCGTGCGGCGGTCGATCGAACGAAGGGGAGACGAACGTGGAGCAGACGGGGAAGCGGATCGGGTTCGTGGGGCTGGGCGTCATGGGCGAACCGATGTGTCGCAACCTGGCGGCAAAGTCCGGCGCCGTGGTCGTCGCGTTCGATCGCGAAACGGCGCCGATGCAGCGGCTCGCCGAGCACGGGGTGCGCGGTGCCGCGTCGCTGCGCGAGGTCGTGGAAGGCACCGACGTCGTGTTCCTGTCGCTGCCGTCGGGCGAGGTGGTTCGAGACCTGTCGCGACAACCCCAGGGGCTGCTCGCGCTGGTCCGGTCGGGCCAGATCGTCGTCGACCTGAGCACCTCGCCGGTGGACCTCACGCGCGAGCTCGCGTCCGAGTTCGCTGCGCGCGGTGCGACGCTGATCGATGCGCCGGTCGCGCGCACGCGCGCCGCCGCCGAGGCGGGAAAGCTGTCGGTGATGGTCGGCGGCGAGCCCGAGCAGTTCGCGCGTGTGAAGCCGCTGATCGCGACCTTCGCCAGCGACATCACGCTGTGCGGCCCGGTCGGCTGTGGCCAGGTCGTCAAGATCCTGAACAACATGGTGCTGTTCGAGACCGTCGTTGCGCTCTGCGAGGCGCGGCTGATCGGCGAGCGCGCGGGCGTCGATCCCGGCCTGCTCTTCGACACGATGTCCAAGGGCTCTGCGGACAGCTTCGCGCTTCGCAACCACGGCCTCAAGGCGATCGTCCCGGGCGAGTTCCCGGAGCGCGCCTTCTCGGTCGAGTACGCGCGCAAGGATCTGCGCTACGCGATCGAGCTCGCGCGGCGCACGGGCGTCGAGGCCAACGGCGCACAGACCGTGGACCGCTGGTTCGTGCGCGCGGTCGATGCGGGCGACGGCGGGCGCTACTTTCCGGTGATCAGCCGGCTGATGGGCGGCTAGCCGACGATCATGGATCGACCCCGAGCCGCATTCCTGCCTGGAGCGAGGACACGATGAACGCCGATACCCCGGACCCACCGACGCAGTGGGAGGTCTATGCGCTGCGGTACGCGACCCTGGAGCGCCGGCGCAGCGACAACCTCATTCCGCGCGACCCGCACGACGGACCCATGCCGATGGACTTCTATGTCTGGCTGCTCAAGTCGGCCGGGCGCGCGCTGCTGATCGACACCGGCTTCAACGCGGCGGCGGCGAAGGCACGCCAGCGCAACCTGCTGCGCTGCCCGATCGATGCCTTGCGCGTGCTCGGCGTCGACCCGGATTCGATCGACGATGTGGTGCTCACGCATCTGCACTACGACCACGCCGGCAACCTGTCGAAGCTGCCGCGCGCGCGTTTCCATGTCCAGGCGTCCGAGGTCGAGTACGCGACCGGCCGCTGCATGTGCCACCCGGTGATGCGCCACGCCTACTCGGTGGACGATGTCGTCGATCTGGTCCGCAACGTCTATGCCGATCGTGTCGTCTTCCACTCGGGAGACGCGCGAGTGGCCGCCGGCGTCGAGCTGCTGCTCATCGGCGGCCACACGCGTGGGCTGCAGTCCGTGCGCGTGCACACGGCGCGCGGCTGGGTCGTTCTCGCGTCGGACGCCAGCCACTACTACGAGAATCTCGAGCGCGGGCGCCCTTTTCCGATCGTCTATGACGTCGCCGCCATGCTGGACGGTCATCGTCGGCTCGTTGCGCTGGCCGACTCGCCGCAGCACCTGGTGCCTGGCCACGATCCGCAGGTTCTCGAGCGCTACCCGAGGGTGCCCGGCGACGCGCACGGCATTGCCGTGCTCCATCGACCGCCTTTACGTTGATTCGCTGGCGGTGACGCGTTGCGCTGTACGATGCCTCGGTTCAGCGGCTGCGCTCAGCGGCCCAGGCCGGCACCACCTCACCCGACTTGATCTCGGGCGGATAGAGCCAGTAGCTGATCAGCGGAATCAGCACCAGCAGCGCAATGCCGACCGGCGCGAAGGCCATGAACCACTCGGTCCAGCCGATCGCGATCTTCGAGGTCTTGCTGACGAGCTCCGTAGCCAGCAGGTTCGGCGCCAGCGCGGTCAGGAACATCGAGCTCGTGACACAGGTGCTCGCGATGGCGCCCCACATGATGTAGGAGCCGATCTTGCGCGCCGACGGGTCGTTCGGTTTCGAGCCGTAGAGCATGGGCAGGTTGCGGATCACCGGGTAGATCATGCCGCCGCTTCGCGCGGTGTTGGACGGCGTAAACGGCGCCAGGATCGTGTCCGCCACCGTCACCGCATAGCCCAGCGTCAGCGTGCGCCGGCCCATCTTCTTGACCAGCACCAGCGCGATACGCCGGCCCAGCCCGGTCGTGTCGTAGCCCAACGCGAACATGAAGGCGCCGACGATCAGCCACACGGTGCCCAGCGATGAGGCCGATGGCGCCGCCGGGCAGGGGCTCGAGCATCAGCCCGACGATGACGCCGGCGAATATCGCGAAGAAGTACCACGCATGCGGCGCCAGGCCCGCGGGGGCCGGGAGCCAGGCCAGGACGATCGCCACCGCGATCGGTGCCACGGCTTTCCAGGAGAGCTTCACGGTTCAGACCCTCGGTTCGGCGTTGCCCGGCAGCGCCCGGCAGCGCCGATGGATCAGCCGTCGTACTTGAACGACAGGGACACCCGCGCGCGGTAGGCGACCACCTTGCCGTCCTCGATCTTCATGTCGAGCTTGGTGACCTCGGCGACGCGCAGATCGCGCAGCGACTTGGCCGCGGTCTCGACCGCGCTCTTCGCAGCGTCCTCCCATGAGTCCTTGCTCGTGCCGATGATTTCCGTGACGCGGTAAACGCCGGATCCAGCGCTTTTCTTGGCCATAGGTGTTGCTCCTTGGGGGGTGAATGCCGCGCCACCCGTTGCGCGTGCCGCGGGACGACATCATAGCCGCCTGGGAGCCCGACCGGGGACCGAATCCAGTACATCGCCCGGTGCCGGCGAAGCCCGATCGACGGCCCCAAAGCCGCCGTTTTATTTCGTTGAGCCCCGTTTTCGTTGCCCAGCCGGGCTGGGAACGAGGTCACAACGACTCGTCGACCCAAGGATTCAACAACGGGACCCGCGCGAGCTTGTAGTCGCCGGTATCGCGGGTCACGACCGTCAGCCCGTGTTGCAGGGCGGTTGCCGCGACGATCAGGTCGGGCTGCGAAAACGTATGGCCGGCTTTGCGGCCCTCCTCAACGAGGAGGCGCCACTTGAACATGACGTCCTCGGAAACCTCCAGTACGCGCTGATCGAACATGGGCCGCACTCTGTGCTGCAGCCAGTCATTCAGTTCGGAGCGGCGAATCGGATCGCCGACTGCCTCGATACCGAAGCGGATTTCGGCGAAAGTGACGGTGCTGACGAACAAGTCCTCGAGCCGTTGGCTCGCAATGAAGCTTCGCACCCGCACACTGGGGCGCGGTCGACGCAACTCCGAAATCACATTGGTATCGAGCAGCCAGCCGCTCACAACTTGACCGCCCGCACTGGCATCGCAGAACGGCGTGGTTCGATCTCGATCTGGCGATGTGGCGATGCCTGCAGAGCCTCGATCAGCAACTCGCCGGTTCGCGCGCCCTTCAGGCGATTGAATTCGTCCGCGTCGACAACCACCACCGCATCGCGGCCATGCAACGTGACGTGCTGCGGCCCATCGCTGTGCGCCATGCGCACGAGTTCGCTGAATCGCGCCTTTGCGTCTTGAAGGCGCCAGCGACGACGCGGAGGCTGCGCGGCCGGTACTGCCAAGGTTGGTTCCTTTCTAGTCATGGTGACCAGAATATCACGGCCCAGCGCTGGAGGCAAAGGCTTGGCCTACAGGTGCCTGATGCCGATACTCGCGACCGGACAGCCAGACTCCTGGCACACCCAACGGTGCGGGGACAGACGCACCCACAACGGACGGCCGGGAGCACCCTCTGATGGCCGACTGCCGCCCGATCGGCCTCGGTCGCGGTTCGACCCAAGGCGCCGGTGGCGAGCTTCCCGTAGAACGACCGGCCCACCGTGCCCAGCGCCGCGGCGTCGCGCCGTATGCAGCCGCGCACCGCCCTGATCCCGCATCGCGAGGCGCTCCAGCGAAGCCAGCATCTGGTTGCTGACCTTGGTGGCAATCCCGGGCTCCCGCGCCGCCTGCCATTCGCGCTTCTGCACCACCCGTGTCGCGTTGGGAATGCACGTGCGAGGCTGATCGCGGTTCGGACCATCGCGCCGGCGGATCACATTTCCGGTCCATCTACATCGGCGCAACGTCGTATCAGATGGTCGTGCCTCCCACAGGCGCACGGCGCCGCGGCTTCGGGTAGAGCGCCTGCAGCGCGCCGCCCGGCGCGAAC
>CAYGZN010000083.1:0-9982 GCA_964354355.1 uncultured Burkholderiaceae bacterium
AACAGCGTCAAGGCGATGCGCGGCTGCCTGTGGCTGGAGCGCCAGGGCCTGCTCGAGCCCTTCGCGCAGGCCGTGTTCGAGGCCTACTGGGGCCGCGACGAGGACATCGCGCAGGACGAGGTGCTGCGCGCGATCTGCGTGCGGCTCGGGGTCGATGCGCAGGCCTTCTTCGACGGCATCGCGCAGCCCGACGTCAAGGCTCTGCTCAAGGCGAACGCCGACGAGCTGATCGCGCGTGGCGGGTTCGGCTCGCCGACGATCTTCGTCGGGACGTCCGACATGTACTTCGGCAATGACCGGCTGCCGCTGGTGCGCGAGGCGGTCCGCCGACTTCAAGCCGACTGAACGCGTCGTTCCCGGTAGGCGGTCGGCGACTCGCCCGACCAGCGCCTGAAGGCGCGGGTCAGCGCGCTCTGCTGCGAGAAGCCCAGCTCGAACGTGATGTCCCCGATCGAGCGCTGCGGGTCTTCGACCAGTCGCATCGCGAGTTCGCGACGCGTGTCGTCGACCAGCTTCTGGTAGCTGGTGCCGGCCTCGGCCAGGCGCCGGTGCAGCGTGCGACGGCTCAACGCCAGGCGGCGCGCGACCGTCTGCGCGCTCGCTTCGCCCGAGGCCAGCAGCTGCAGCAGCTCGGACCGGCAGCGCCCGACGATGTTGCCCTGGTCCAGGCGTGCCAGCTCCTGCTCCAGGATGCGGTCGAAGATGCCCGCCAGCTGTTGGTTCGCGGTGGCCAGCGGCGCGTCCACATCGGCGTCGCTCCACCGGATGCTGCGCCGACCGGCATCGAAGACCACGGGGCAGCGGTAGAACGCCTCGTAGGGCGCGACGTCCGCGGGGCGCTTGCGCAGCAGGCGGACTTCCAGTGGGTGGTGGTCCGCGCCCGCATTCATCCGGCACATCGACAGCAGCACCGAGAAGGTCATGTCGGTGGTGACCGCTGCCACGACGGCGTCGGTGCGCGGATTCTCGAACAGCAGTTCCAGGCCGCCGGGGAATGCCTGCAGGTATCCGGCGGTGCGGTCTCCGACCAGCCGCCAGTAGCGCTGCAGCCGCTGCAGGCCGCGACGCAGCGTCGAGCTGGTCAGCCAGGCGTGGCCGAGCGCGCCGAGATTCGTCGGGTGCCAGCAGTCGGCCGCCTGCAGGCCGAACGACGGGTCCGCCACCTGCCCGGCGACGGACCGCACCAGCGCGTCGGTCGCGGCGATCGGCAGCCGCGCCCGGGGATCGCTGAGCTGCACCGGGTCGATCCCGTGCTGCCGCAACAGGCGCTCGGCGTCCAGGCCCTGGCGCCGGATCAGGCGCACCAGCACCTGGGCCGTGGTGGCGAGGGTCGTTTCCAAGTTCGGTCTGCGTGGGCGGTGGCCGGATTCTGGCACAGCGGGTCAACCCGTTGGCATCGAGGGTCCAGCGGCGTCTGGGCGCACGCCCGACACTGCCGCCTCGACCTCGGGAGGGACCCGTGATGCACTGGCTCCTGGCTCTGTTCTGGATCGCCGCGCTGCTCGGCAGCCTGTCGCTGTGGTACGGCCTGATCGTCCTGCTGGGCGCCCAGGCGGTGTGGGTCGTCGTCGGGCTGTTCGTCGGCGTGGCCGCGGTCGCCGCGCTGGGCCGGGGGATTTGCTAGTCTTGTCGTTCGCCGCGGGGCACTCGCGGCCCGCACTCACCCCTGTGGAGGACGACGATGGGACAGATGACCGACTTCAAACGCCCGGACGGCGGCAGCACCCGCGGCTACCTCGCGACGGCCGGTGCCGGACGGCCGGGCGTCGTGGTGATCCAGGAGTGGTGGGGCCTGAATGACCAGATCTGCGGCGTGGCCGACCGGTTCGCGCGGGCCGGCTACAACGCGCTGGCGCCGGACCTGTACAAGGGCCGCGTGACGCAGTCGCCCGACGAGGCCACTCACCTGATGACCGGCCTGGACTTCCCGGGCGCCACTCACCAGGACATCCGGGGCGCGGTGCAGCACCTCAAGGCACAGGGCGGCAAGGTGGCGGTGATGGGCTTCTGCATGGGCGGGGCGCTGACGATCGCCACCGCGGTGCACGTGCCCGAGGTGTCAGCGGCGGTCTGCTTCTACGGCATTCCGCCGAAGGAGTTCGCCGACCCCGCGGCCATCAAGGTGCCGTTCCAGGCCCACTTCGCGAACCAGGACGACTGGTGCACGCCGGCCGCGGCCGACGCGCTCGAGGCGGCCATGAAGCAGGCCGGGCGCCCGGCCGACGTTCATCGCTACGCGGCAGCCCACGGCTTCTTCAACGAGCGGCGGGCCGACGTCTACGACGCCGCGTGCGCGCAGCAGGCCTGGGACCGGACGATCGGATTCCTCGGCAAGGCGCTCTGAGGCCGCCCGGCGGCCGCGCCCGGGCGCAGCCCCGGGTCAGACGCGACAGTCGTTGGCGAGTTGCCGGCCCTGCTTGGTGTCGAGCAGCATCGCCTTGTTGTACAGGACGATCCACGTCAGGCCCGAGACGCGATCCTCGTAGCGCAGCGCGCCGCTGCGGGTGTCGATCGCCTTCAGGGTGTAGTCCTTGCGCTCCCATTGCACGACCGCGGTCTGCTTGTCGGGGGACACCTGGCGGACCAGCACGTTGCGGTTCATCTCGCAGCGGTGGTTGCCGGTCGCGGCCACCAGCCCGGGGGCGGTTACGGCCACGGCCGACGCGAACGGGGCCAGGCCGAGCAGCGTGGCGAGAGCGAGTAAGGCGGGCTTGCGTGATCGCATGGAAACACTCCGTCGTAGCCCTGGCCGATGTGTGATGGTCTTGTATGATCCGGGCCGTCCGGCATCGGCTGCCGGGACCCTTCGCAGCAGATCCTCGGCTTTCGTCGCGGCGCGTCACAATGCGCAGGCGAACGAACGGTCGGTAACCCGCCGCCGGCGGTCGAATCCGTGGCCGTTAGAATCGCGACTGTGGCATCCGTCACACAACGACCTGCCCGAGTCCGGATCATGACCCGACCCCGCCTGCCCCTGGACACCGACCCGCATCGCCCCGCCGCACCGGCCTGCGCGGGGTCGTTCGACGATCCGGCCGGGCACTGGAACCGACGCTACGAGGCGCCGGGCCTGCTGTTCGGCGCGGCACCGAATGCGACGCTCGCCGCGCACGATCGGCTGTTCGGCCCGGGCGACCGCGTGCTGTGCGTGGCCGACGGCGAGGGGCGCAACTCGACGTGGCTCGCCGCGAGGGGCTGCCGGGTCACGGCATTCGACGTGTCCGACGTCGCGCTCGACAAGGCAAGGCGGCTCGCCGGCGAGCGCGGCGTCGAGGTCGACTACCGGCTGGCGACGGTCGACGACTGGGCCTGGGCCCCGGAGGCGTTCGACGCCGTGGTGGCGGTGTTCGTGCAGTTCGCGGCGCCGGCGCAGCGCGCGGCGATGTTCCGAGGCTTCGCCCGCACGCTGCGCCCGGGCGGACGGCTGCTGCTGGTCGGCTATGGGCCGCGCCAGCTGCAGTACCGGACCGGCGGTCCGGGCAAGCTCGAGCACCTGTACACCGAGGAGATGCTGCGCGACGCGTTCGCGGGGTGGTCGATCGAGCGCCTGGTCCGCGAAGACCGGGTGCTGCACGAGGGCGCCGGGCACGAGGGTCAGTCGGACGTGCTCGAGATGGTCGCGCGCCGGGATCGGGACGAACGCGACCATCCCGTAGCGACGGCGGCTGGCAACCCATTGTGACCCACGCGGAGACGTACCGATGACCGAGACCGTTCGTGCGATTCGCCTGCAGCAGCAGAGCGACTACCGTGTGGCGATCACCTGGGATCCCGGCCACGCGCCGCTGATCGGCGACGAGCCGCCGCCGTTGGGGGGTGGCGCCGGGCCCAACCCGTCGCAGCTGCTGATCGCTGCGGTGGCCAACTGCATGACCGACTCGCTGGTGTTCGCGCTGCGCAAATTCAAGCTCGACGCCGAGCCGCTGAGCACCGAGGCGCGCGGCGAGATCGGGCGCAACGAGCAGGGGCGCCTGCGGGTGCTGGGCATCGACGTGGCGATCAGCCTGGGCCGCGCGGTCGGCGACGCACCGCACCTGCAGCGGGTGCTGGCGCAGTTCGAGCAGTTCTGCATCGTGGGCCAGAGCGTCGCGCAGGGCATCCCGGTGCGGGTGCGAGTGCTGGGCGTGGACGGAGCCGTGCAGCACGGCGGCTGAGAACCCCGCGGGCGAACGGAGCGGGCGCGCAGGGCGGTCGCACCGAGACAGGCCGGTATACTCGGGCCCATGCCGCCGCCGGTCAATGCCACGCACGCGCGCGTGCGTCCGTGGACCGCACGGATCCGATCCTGGATCGCACGCGGCACCGCCTCGATCCGCGGCGCCGATCCGTCGGTGCGCGGCATGCTGTGGGCGTCGCTCGCGGGCCTGACGTTCTCGGTGCTCAACGTCGTGATGCGGCGGCTGTCCATCGAGCTCGACCCGTTCCAGACGCAGTTCCTTCGATACCTGGCCGGCGTGCTGGTGCTGCTTCCGGTGATGCTGCGCAATGGCCTCGCCAGCTACGTGCCCAACGACCTCGGCGGGCAGTTCTGGCGCGGCGCGGTCCACACCTGCGGGCTGCTGGTGTGGTTCCTCGCGCTGCCCAGGGTGTCGCTGGCCGACACGACCGCGATCGGCTTCACGGGCCCGATCTTCATGATGCTGGGCGCGGCCGTCGTGTTCGGCGAGCCGATGCGCTGGGACCGCTGGCTGGCCGCGCTGCTGGGCTTCGTGGGCGTGATGATCGTCGTGGGCGCCGGGCTCGGCGGCACCGCGGGCTACTACAACCTGCTGATGCTCGCATCGAGCCCGCTGTTCGCGGCGTCGTTCCTGATCATGAAGGCGCTGACCCGCACTGAGCGGCCGGCGGTGATCGTCGTGTGGCAGTCGCTGACGGTGTCGCTGTTCTCGCTGCCTTTCGCGCTGGTCAACTGGAGCTGGCCCGACTCCGTGCAGTGGGGGCTGTTCCTCGTGTCGGGCGTGCTGGGCAGCGCGGGCCACTACTGCATGACGCGGGCGTTTCGCGTGGCCGACGTGTCGGCGACGCAGCCGGCGAAGTTCCTGGACCTCGTGTGGGCGGCATTGCTCGGCTGGATCTTCTTCGGCGATCATCCGACCCGCGCCACGCTGCTGGGCGGCGGACTGATCCTGGGCGTGACGATCTGGCTGGCGCGGCGCGAGTCGCGCGCGGGAAACTGATTTCAACGAGAGGGAGAACCTGAATGGGGCAACTCGACGGGCGTGTGGCGATCGTGACCGGCTCGGGGCGCGGCATCGGCCAGCAGATCGCATTGAGGCTCGCGCGTGACGGCGCGAAGGTCGTCGTCAACGACCTCGACGATGCGCCTGCGCGCGAGACGATCGGCCTGATCGAGTCGGCGGGCGGCCGCGCAATCGCCTGCAACGGCGACGTCACCGCGAAGGACTTCGGCGAGCGCATCGTGCGCGCGGCGGTCGAGGGCTTCGGCGACTGCCACGTGATCGTCAACAACGCCGGCTACACGTGGGACAGCGTGATCCAGAAGATGAGCGACGAGCAGTGGGACGCGATCCTGGACGTGCACCTGGGCGCGCCGTTCCGGATCCTGCGGGCCTTCTTCTCGCACCTGAAGCCGGCGGTCGAGGCCGAGCAGAAGGCCGGCCAGCGCGTGGTGCGCAAGGTCGTCAACATCTCGTCGACCTCGGGCGTCAACGGCAATGCCGGCCAGTCCAACTACTCGGCGGGCAAGGCGGGCATCCTGGGGCTGACGCGCACGCTGGCCAAGGAGTGGGGCCGCTACAACGTGACGGTGAACGCCGTCGCGTTCGGCTACATCCAGACCCGGCTCACGCAGCCACTGAACGAGGGCGACGCGGGCGCGATCGACGTGCTGGGTCGGACCGTGAAGATCGGCGTGCAGGCCGGGCGCATCGCCGCGCTGAGCCAGATGATTCCGCTCGGGCGTGGCGGCACGCCCGAGGAGGCGGCCGGCTCGGTGTACCTGTTCTGCAGCCCCGACAGCGACTACGTCAGCGGCCAGACGCTGGTCGTCAACGGCGGCCTGTAGCCGCGCCGGACGTCACTGGCTGAAGCGGTAGTGGTCGCGGTTGAGCGCCGCGGCGATCGCGCTCACCTCCTCGGGGAACAGCTGCAGACCCAGTTCGGTGTTGCACTGCTCGACCATGCCGCGCAGGAACCCGGCCGTGGTGATCCGCCCGGCCGGGCGGTAGATCGCAGTGCCGTCGCCACCGACCTTGCGCTGGTGGCAGGCCGTGCACGCGTGCTCGTCGATCAGTTTCCGGCCCAGGGCGAGGTCGGCGTCCGCAAAGATCGGCGGGGTCTGCGCACACAGGGTGCCGGATGCCAGCGCCACGGTCAGGCACAGACCGAGCAGCGGGGAAAGGTGTCGCCGCCTTGCAGTGGATCCCATCGGTGTCTCCCGCCGCGTTCGGCTGCTTCGGATCAATCGTAGTGCATTCCGGCTGCCGGGTCAGGGCAGCACGAAGCGCCGCTCGACCAGGTCGTGGTCGTCGAAGTGGCGACGCCCGACGAACGCCGTCGCGTGGCGCCCCCACTGGCGCATCGCGCCGGCGCTTTCGATGCCCATCGGCCAGAACACCCAGCGCTCGGCGCGCTCGGTGCCCGCCACCAGCCCGTCCGGCCCGTACAGACTGCGCCGGCCGTCGTCCCGAGTGGGCAGGCTGCGCAGGTCGTGCTCGTGAGCGAGTCCGTAGGCGGTCTGCAAATCGGACGGTGCCTGCGCGAGCTCCTCGGGGACCTGCACGAAGTCGACGCCCGACACGTAGTGCGTGTCGGCGGACACGCGCACCCGCACGCGGTAGCCGCTCGGCGGATCCGGCAGGGCGAGCGGCACGAACGCCCATTCTTCGATGGGCTCGGGGGGCGGTCGTGGCCGCGTCGCGCCGACCGGCACAAAGAGGTGGTAGCAGCCACAAGGGTGGATGCTGTCGATGAGCGCCAGTCGTCCGTCGGGCGCGAAAGTCAGGCGTACGATGACGCCGTCCAGCAGCCCGGCAAGCGGGTCGAACGCCTGCGAGGGCGGTCGCCGCGGGAACCAGGCCGTGTATACGAGCTGCAGCAGCGCCGACGACCCGTAGCGCGTGTGTGCGATGCGCGCGTAGACCGTCGGGGTCGCCGTGTCGACCGACGCCCGCCCCGTGATCGGGTCCAGGCGCAGCGCGCCGATCCGGTTGTCGTCGCCCGCTCCCGCGACCGCGATGACCGGTGCGTGCGCACGCAGCAACGCCTCGTGCTGGCCGGGTGTCAGGCGGACCAGCCCGAGCGCGTCGCGGGGCAGCCCGGCCGTGTCACGGGGCAGGTCTGGCGCGTCGGTCGCGATGCCTGCGTCGGCGGTGCGCGTGGTGCGGCGCGCATCGTGTTCCGAAGTGTCCGCCTGGGCGCGTCCGATCGAGTACTGACGGGTGCCTCGCGCGATCTGTTCGCGCTGGGTCGTGAAGGCCTGCGTGGTGGACCGCTCGAGTTCGACGATGCCCCGGTGAAACGCCAGCCGCGTGACCGGATACAGGCCGAGCGCGCGCAGGCTGTCCGAGTAGTCGTCGGGCACGCGGGTGCGGGCGCCGAGCGCGGCGAGCGCCTCGGGCGAGTCGCGCAGGCGCGCCACACTGGTCTGCGCGCACCGCTCGAGCGTTGCCACGGTTGCCGTGCGGCGGGCCGCGGCCCCGCCGAGGTCCGCGAACGATCCGAGCGCGTCCAGGTACTCGATCGGCAGGTTGCCGATCTCGGCACGGCGGGCGGCGCGGTCCTGCGAACGCAGGTGCCCGAGCCAGTCGTCGATCGGGAACCGGGCCGGGTCGGCCAACGCGTGGGCTGCGTACGAGGCGAGCAGCCGGTCGGCACGAAGGGTGGGAAAGCCGTCGATGCGGGTCGATTCGGCATCGCGAACCCCGGCGGCGTCGATGGCCGCATCGACGCGAGCGACGAACCGTCGGCACGCGTCGTCGTCCGAGTCGGCGGGCGTGATCGCTCCCGCCGCTCCCACCGTTGCCGGTGCGGCTGCCGGCGCGGCAGCTTCCAGGTGCGCACACCCGCCGGACAGGGCCATGGCCATCCAGAGCGTGGCCGGCCCGAGGGCGGCCGGCCAGGAAGCGGGGACGCCGCGCGTTGCGGCCCGCGCGCGGCCGGACTGAACCGTGTGCGCGGCCGGTTCAGGCACCCGCGCGCAGCGATGCACCGCTCGCGCGCCGGGACGCGGCGCGCAGCCTGAAGCCGAGCAGGACCAGCGTCACGCCGAAGACGATCGCGTAGGCGGCGAGCGTCCACACGACCGCGATCGCACCGGCGCCCGGACTGGCGATCATCAGCACGCCGAACACGACCGACAGCAGCCCGGACAGCCCGAGCCACCACTCGTTGTCGATCTCCTTGCGCAGGCGGATCGCCGCGACGATCTGCAGCACGCCCACGACCAGTGCCCAGGCGGCGATCAGCATCAGCAGGCCGACGGCGGTCAGACCGGGCCACAGGAACGTCAGCACGCCCGCCACGATGCCCAGCAGGCCGACCAGCACCAGCGGCCACACGCGCTTGCCGTCGTCGCGCACGCGCCAGGCGCCAACCAGCGCGAGCACGCCGTCGACCAGCGCGTAGGCACCCCACATCAGGGTCAGCAACTTCAGCGTCAGGCCCGGCATGCCGAACGCCAGCACGCCGAACACGATCGCGGCGACCCCGCGGAACACGACCCAACCCCACTGGTGACCGAGTTGCTCGAGCAGGGCAGGGCCGAGGGTCGATGACGGTGCGTTCATGGCGCGCTCCAAGCTTGTTATGGGTCGGGCGCCGATCATAGCCGCCTCGCGCGAGGCCTGTCGACCCCGATCAGCGACCGGGTGATCCGTGGACGCGGACGATGCGGCGCAGCTTGCCGCTGACGTCGCTGCGCTGGGGCGCTCGCGCGTCGTCGTGGATGCGCACGTCGGGCAGCCCGTTTTCGCGCAGGTAGTGCTGCAGGGCCGTGTGGCAGCGGCGCCGCGCCTGCGCCAGGTCGGCGGTCGCGGGCGACAGCCGCAGCGTCAGCTGGCGCGCGCCGGTCTGCAGCAGCTGGAATTCGAAGACGCCGGCGTCGTCCTCGAGAACGGTCACCAGCGCCAGCGGCAGGAGCTTGACCGTGCCGCCGTCGCGGGCGAACTCCAGCACGTCGTCGGTGCGGCCTTCCACCCGAATCGCCGGGAACGCGCTGCCGCACCGGCAGCCCGCCTGCGGCACGACGCTGTCGCCGAGGTCGTAACGGATCAGCGGCTGCACGCGGTTCGCCAGGTTCGTCAGCAGCACGGTGTGCGAAGCCTCGCCGGGTGCGACCGGGCGATGGTTGCGATCGACCGGCTCCAGGATCACCCAGTCGCTGTTGACGTGCAGCGACCCCTGGCGGCAGTCGAACGCGATGGCCATGAACTCGGACGCGCCGTAGCCGTCGCGCAGCCCGCACCCGAAGGCGCGCTCGACCTGCGCACGCACCGGCGCACTGAGGTGTTCGCCACCGGTCCAGACCTCGTCGAGCGACAGGTGCAGCCGTCCGGCGAGCTGCTCCCCGGCCAGCAGCTCGGCCGACGTGGGGTAGGTTGCCAGCACGGTGGGACGAAAGGCGTCGAGCTCGGCCACCAGCTGCGGCAACGGCTGCATGATCGACACGACCCGTGCACGCGGAGCGACCCACGGGCCGAGGCGGCGCATGCGCTCGACGCTCGAGTTGCCGGCGAAGTGTCCGCCCGTGGCCCCGACCATCGCGAAGCGCTCGCCGCCGCGCCAGGGCGCCGAGGCGAGCCGCGCGAACGCCCCCGTCAGCGCGCTCGGATGGTCCAGCCCCCTGAAACGCAGCATCTCCAGCGCGTCGTACACGGCCAGCGCACGCGCGTCGTGCACGTCGGTGCCGGGCGTGCCGGTGGTTCCCGAACTCGTCCAGACCGCGTAGCGGCCCAGGAACGCGTGGCCGACACGCTGCGGATCGGCCAGGAACGCGTCGACGCGCTCGCGGGTGACCTCCCGG
>CAYGZN010000084.1:0-9929 GCA_964354355.1 uncultured Burkholderiaceae bacterium
CAGCGCCGGGAAGTACGCGCGGATGTGGCGCGGGTCGAAGCCTGCCATCACCATGCGCCGCTGCCGCTTCCAGGCCTCGCCGTTGGCGCTGAACACGCCGACCTCCAGGCCCATCTCGCGCACCAGCATCGCGCCGTTCTGCGGGCGCCGGAAGCCGTCCGGGCGATCGCGCAGCACGGCGCCGAACGCCTCGTGGTCGGCCACCACCAAGGTCACGCTGCGCCCGATCGCAAAACGGAACACCGGGCCCAGTTCGCGGCTCCACCGCTCCAGCGTCTGGTGCATCGTCGCCGGCTTGATCTGCAGCAGGTTGCCCAGCACCGGCACCCCGGCCGGCGCGGGCAGGTCGCTGACTTCGCGCAGCGCGACCGCCGCGCCGCGCTCGAGCCCGGATGGGGTCATCGCATCACGCCCACACGACGGGCTCGGGATGGCCGTACCACGCCTCGACGCGCGCGGCGACGGACGCCTCGATGCGGCTGCGCTTGATCTTCATCGTCGGCGTCAGGCAGCCGTTCTCGATGGACCAGGGATCGGCGGCCACCACCAGCATCTGCAGGCGCTCGTGCGCGGCGAGCCCGCGGTTGACCTCTTCGAGCAGACGCGCGAGGTCCGCCTGCACGCGCGCGCGCACCGTCGGGTCGCCCAGCCGCGGGCGCAGGTGCTCGTCGAGCACCAGCACGGCGTAGGGCGCGGGCTGCCCGACGCCCGAAACCAGCGACAGCTCGACCATCGGGTGCGCGTTCAGCTGGTTCTCGATCGGCGCGGGCGCCACGTACTTGCCCTTGGCCGTCTTGAACAGTTCCTTGACACGCCCGGTGATCCGCAGCTGGCCGTCCTCGCGCCGCTCGCCGAGGTCGCCGGTGCGAAAGAAGCCGTCCTCGGTGAAGGACTCGCGGTCGAGGTCCGGGCGCTTGTAGTAGCCCACCAGCTGCCCCGGCGAGCGGACCAGGATCTCGCCCTCGTCGCTGATGCGCACCTCGACGCCGGGCGCCGGCAGGCCGACGAAGCCGGGTGCGTTGCTGTCTTCGGTGGTCCGGTGCGAATACGCGAAGTCCTCGGTCATGCCGTAGCCTTCGAGCAGGTTCAGGCCCAGCCGGCGATACCAGGCCAGCAGCTCCGGGGGGGCCGGCGCCGACGCGCTGGCGGCCACGCGCACGTGGTCGAGTCCCAGGCCGGCGAGCACCTTGCGCCCGACTTCCTTGCCGATGGCGGGGTCGTCCAGCATCCGGTCGAGTTGCTCGCGCGGCGTGGCCGCGAACACCGCCTGCTGGAACTTGAGCCACAGCCGCGGCACCGACACGAAGCTGGTCGGGCGGGCGCGCTTGAGGTCCTCGGTGAACGTCGCCAGCGAGTCGGAGAAGTACACGCGGCCGCGGCCCTCCAGCAGGTGGCCGCACTCGACGACCGCGCGCTCGTAGGCGTGGGCCAGCGGCAGGTAGGACAGCGAGCGGCGCTCCAGATCGTCGGGAAACCGGTCGCGCGTGTCGGCGACGCGCAGCTCGGTCGTGCGCGTGATGCGCCCGAAGCTCTGCATCACGCCCTTGGGCTGGCCGGTGGAGCCCGACGTGTACAGCAGCATCGCCAGGTCGTCGGGCCCGCGCGAGGGGCGCCCTGCAACCGGCTCGGTGCGCGCGACGATCGCGTCCCAGGTCTCGAAGCCGGTCGGGGGCGCCAGCGGCAGCGCGATGCAGGGCAGGCTGGCCGGCACGCCCGCGGACTGCTGCGCCCAGGTGTCGAGCTTGCCCACGAACAGCAGGCTCGACTCGCTGTGGTCGAGCACGAAGCGCACGTTCTCCGCCGACTCGGTGGGGAAGATCGCCACCGTCGTGCCGCCCGCCATCCAGATGGCCAGCTCGGCCATGATGAAGTGCGCGCAGTTCTTCGACAGCATCGCCACGCGGGCACCGGGCGCCAGGCCGCGCCCGCGCAGGTGCGCGGCCATGCGCCGCGCCTGGTCGAGCACCTGGCCCCACGTGTAGTCGACGACCTGCCCGCCGCCGAGGGGCTGGGTCAGGAAGACCTGGCCGGCGCGCGCGGCCTCGTGCTCGTACACGTAGTCCAGGATCGAGCGTGGCTGGTTCATCGCGTGCGTCCCCTGTGTCACCGTGCGCGTGCCTCGATCAGCCCTTCTGTGCCTCGATCAGCGCGACGTAACGCTCCATCGCCTCGCGCCGGCCCATGCCGACGACCCGCTCCCAGGCGTCGTACTTGGCGGCGCCCACGGTGTCGGTCGGGCGATCGCCGCGCACGTCGCCGAGCGTCGCCTGCTTGTACAGCGCATACGACTCCAGCAGCACCGAAGTCTCGGGCCTCACGCCGATCTTCATCGCGTCTTCGGTCGCGATCCTGAACCGCTCGTCGATCGTGCTCATCGGGTTCCTGCGGGTTTCTTGTGGGAAGGATCGGACGAAGCCGGTGGCCGCAGGCGCGCAGCCACCGGCTTCGATCGGGACTGGGCCGATGCCTTGCCGGCCGCGGCTGCGCGCGTGCGGACGCGCGTGCGCCCGCCGCTGCGGCTGGGGCCAGCGGGGCCGCTGGCGCCAACGACCACCAGTCGCGGCCGGGCTGGCACGGGCGCAGCGCCGGACGCAGGCTTGGGTGTGGGCGCCGCGCGGGGCGCAGCGCCGGACGCAGCGCCGGGTGCGGCGGCCGGCGCCACGGCCGACTCGTCGGCCGCCTTGCGCAGGTGCCGCTCGATGGCGCCCTTGAGCTCGTCGTAGGCGGTTCGCATGTCGTCGACGAACCCGTCGATGTCGGGCATCGCGCGGCGGCACGCGGTGATGCCGAAGTCGATCGCACCGCTGTAGCTGACCACGGTGATGTTCAGCGCCAGGCCGTGCGTGACGATGCTGACCGGGTAGTAGGTCTTGACCCGGGCGCCCGCGTAGTACAGGGGCATCTGCGGCCCCACGACGTTGGAGATGGCGAGGTTGCCGAACGACGGCAGCGTCTCGGCCAGGCGTGCGCGCCCGTACAGGCTGACGGCCGCCGACATCAGCCACGGCATTCCCAGGAACGGGAAGTCGTTGATCATCACGTCCTTGAACATGCTGAAGCGCTGCTTGACCGTGCCCAGCGAATCGCGGATCGCGAACATCCGCTTCATCGGGTCGGGCATGTCCGTGTGCAGCGACACCGGCAGCCCCGACACCTGGTTGGTCATCTCGTCGTTGCCCTTTTCGCGCAGCGACACCGGCATCAGCGCCACCAGCGGATCCTTGGGCAGCGTCGCGGTCTCGCGCAGGTAACGGCGCAACCCGCCGGCGCAGATCGCCATCACCATGTCGTTGATGGTCGCGCCGGCGCTCTTGCCGACCTCCTTGACCTCTGCCAGCGGCAGCGACAGCGTACCGAACACCCGCTGGTTGGTGATGGTGACGTTCAGCGGCGTGCGGGGTGCGAAGATCCGGCGTGTCGCGCGCACGCCCGCGCCAGCGCCCGGCTCCGGCGCGCGCGCACGGGCCCGAAGCCCGCGCACCACGCCGACGATGCTGCGCAGCGCCGGGCCGAGCATCCGCACCGCCTTGACCGACTGGTTCAGCCCGTTGGCCAGGCCTGCCTGGATCATCTCGGCCACGCCGAAGTGGATGTCGCGTTGCGGCCGGTGGCGCGAGGCGCGCACCTCGCGCGGCACCGGCGAGATGTCGAGCAGCGCCTTGACCAGCTCGATCGAGCCCATGCCGTCGAGCGTGCAGTGGTGCACCTTGGTGTAGATGGCCTTGTCGCCCGTCTCCAGCCCCTCGAACAGGTAGACCTCCCACAGCGGCCGGCTGCGATCGAGCAGGCTCGAATGCAGCCGCGCAACGTAGGCCTCGACCTGCTTCATGCTGCCCGGCCCGGGCAGGATCACGTGGCGCACGTGGTAGTCCATGTCCGGCTCGCACCCGACCCAGACCGGCGCAGCCAGGTCCAGCGGCATCGTCTCGACGCGCCGCTGAAAGATCGGCGAGATGTGCATCCGCTTGGTCAGGTGCGCCTTGAGGTCGTCGTAGAAGTTGCCGTCGTAGGTCCGCGGCAGCTCGACGATGAACAGGCTGGCCACGTGCATCGGCATTTCGGGCGTTTCCAGGTACAGGAACGCCGCGTCGGTCGCGCTCAGGTGGGTGATGTTCTGCACGTTCGTCTCCAGGCCGGCAGCGGGCATTCGGCACGGCCCGTCGGTTCCGCAGTGTAGTCGGTCGCGCCGAGCGGCGTCACTACCGACGCGCCGGCCACTGCTGCGCCAGCCACTGCTGCGCCAGCCACTGCTGCGCGGGCCACTGCTGCGCGCCGGTCGCCCATGCGCGCCGGCCTGCAACGCACGCGCTGCGCTACTGTGCCCGCACGCTGACTTCGCCTGAGATCAGCGCGGTGAGCCGCCCGCCGATCGACACCCGCAGCGCGCCGCTGTCGTCGATGCCACAGGCCACGCCGGTCTCGCGGCGGCCGTCGGCGTGGCGCACCTCGACGATGCGCCCGGCCAGGCAGTCCAGTTCGCGCCAGCGCGCGGCAAACGGCTGCAGACCCTCGGCAAGGAAGCGGCGCGACGCCTGCAGGATCGCCGTGCCCAGCGAGCGGGCCAGCGGCTCGCGTGCAGGCACGGCACCGGCGGCGAACAGGGCGGCGACCGGCTGGCCGGCCGCGGCGTCGGTCACTGCAGCGCCTTCGCACAGGTTCAGCCCGCAGCCCGCGACCACCCGCTGATGCGCGCCGACCTGGCGGACCTCGACGAGAACGCCGCCGAGCTTGGCCAGGCGCGGCGGCGGGCCGCACAGGTCGTTCGGCCACTTCAGCGCGCATCGTGCGCCGTGGCGCACGAGTTCGTCGGCGATCGCCACGCCCACGGCCAGCGGCAGTCCGAGCAGCTGCCCGGTGGCAGCCCGCACGTCGAACGACACCGACAGGGTCAGCGACGCCCCGGGGTCGGACAGCCACGCCCGGCCCCGCCGGCCGCGGCCCGCGGTCTGTCGGTCGGCCAGCAGGATCGTCGGGGGCGCACCGCTCGCGCGCTGCGGGCGGCGCAGCAGCTCGGCATTGGTCGAGTCGACGCACGCAACGTGCTCGAAGCACGGCGGCTCGTCACCGGCAGGCATCATTCGCGTCGATCCGTGCACCGGTGCCCAACGGGGTGCATTGAGGTAAGCTGCGTCGTCATCGCCTCGACATGTTAACGACGCCCGCCGGGAAAGCACGACCGACGCGCAGGCCGTCGCTGATGCGCACGCTCAGCGTGGTGTTTCTCGCCGCGGTCCTGTTCGCGACGCTGTATCCGCTGACGGGCTGGCGGCTGCGCGCTCCGGGTCCGTTCGCGTTCGTCGCGGCCGGCCTGCCGCGGTGGTGGACCGGCTTCGACGTGCTGGTCAACGTGCTGGCCTACCTGGTGCTGGCGTTCATGCTGACGCGGGCGTGGTTCGGGCGTCTGCGCACCGGCGTGGCCACCCTGGCGGGAATCGTTGCGTGCTCGGCGCTGTCGTTCGGCCTGGAGGCGCTGCAGAGCTACCTGCCCGGGCGCGTGCCGTCCCTGCTCGACTGGCTGGCCAACACCGCCGGCGCCGCAATCGGCGCGGCGCTGGGCGCCGAGCTGAACCACGTCGCAAGGCAATCCGGGCCCGAAGCGCCGCTGGCCCGCCAGCGCTGGTACGAACAGGGCTCGCCCACCGGCTGGGTGCTGTTGATGGTCTGGCTGGCCGTGCAGCTGGCGCCGCAGCGGCTGCTGTTCGGCACGGGGCAGCTGCGCCCCGGCCTCGAAGGGCTGGTCCGGGCGCTGTCGCTGGGCGACGTACTGGCCCGCATCGAAGCGTGGCTCGAAGTCTCGGCCGCACAGGGCGTGCTGATCGAGGCCGCCTCGGTGATGTGCGCCGTGTGCGTGATCGGGATGCTCGTGTTCGACCTGGTGCGTGAGTCCGGGCCGCGGCTCGCGCTGCTGGCGCTGATCGCCGTGGTCGCGCTGGCGCTGCGCAGCGTGGCCACGCCGTTCGTGTACGGCGCGCGCGCGCCGCTCGCATGGCTGACGCCGGGCGCCCAGGGCGGGCTGGTGCTCGGCGTGGTGATGATCTACGGATTCGGAACGCTGAGCCCGCGCGCCCGTGCGAGGTCGGCGCTTGCATTGGTGGCGGCCGGATGGGTGCTCGTCAACATCGCGCCGAGCGACGGCTACTTCGAGTCGACGAGCGGCGGCCTGCCGCGCGGACACCTGGTGAACCTGCACGCACTGCTCGCGTTCGCGTCGATGTCGTGGCCGGTTGCCGCGCTCGTGTATTTCTGGCGGCGCAGCGGCCGCGAACGTGTGCCGCCGCTATAATCGGGGCTCGCCGCCGTCGCGCGAGACCAATTTGAGTCACTACGCCAAGCACATCTTCTTCTGCCTGAATCGCCGTGACGACGGGCGCGCCTGCTGCGCCGACCATCGCAGCGAAGCGTTGCAGGCCCACGCGAAGGAACGGGTGAAGGCGCTGGGGCTCAGCGGCGCCGGCAAGGTCCGCGTCAACAAGTCCGGCTGCCTCGACCGCTGCGAGCTGGGCCCGGTGGCCGTCGTGTACCCCGAAGCGATCTGGTACACGTTCGTCGACGAGAAGGACATCGACGAGATCGTCGAGAGCCACCTGCGCGACGGCAAGCCGGTGGAGCGACTGCGACTCGAATGAACGCGGGCACGAGCGTCCTGGCCGTTGCCGGCCCCGCGGGACGCATCGGGGTCGCCCTGGACGTGCCCGACGCCGCCGGGCCCGCGCGGGCAGTCGCCGTGATCGCCCATCCGCACCCCCTGTTCGGCGGCACGCGCGACAACAAGGTCGTGCAGACCGTGGCGCGTGCGCTGCTGGCGCTCGGCATGGCCTGCTGGCGGCCCAACTTCCGCGGCGTGCACGACACCGAGGGCGTGCACGACGAGGGACGCGGCGAGACCGACGACCTGTTGGCCGTCGTCGAGCACGCGCTGCACCACGAGTCGGCCGCGCGGGCCGACGGCACAGCACCGCCGCTGGTGCTGGCGGGGTTCTCGTTCGGATGCTTCGTGCAGGCGCGCGTCGCGGCGCGGCTGGCCGGACAGGGCCGGCCCGCGAGACGGCTGCTGCTGATCGCGCCGGCGGTGTCCCGCTTCGAGCTGCTGCCGGTCGCGCCGGACACGGTCGTGATCCACGGCGAGCTCGACGAAACGGTGCCGCTGACTGCGGTGTTCGACTGGGCCCGCCCGCAGGAGCTGCCAATCGTCGTGATCCCGGGGGCCGACCACTTCTTCCACCGCAAGCTGACCGGCATCAAGCAGCTCGTGATGCGGGAGCTGGCCTGAACGCGGCGGGGGATCGGATGGCATTCTCGTCGGACACCGTGTTCGCAAAGACGCCGCAGGGCAGCGACGAGATCGCCACGCGCCGCCACGGGCTGAGCATGCGGATGCGCCAGCTGCTGATCCTGATCGACGGCCGGCGCACGGTCGCGGACCTGGCGCGGCTGATCTCCGACAAGGATCTGGGGGCGTCCCTGGCGACGCTGGAGGAACAGGGGTTCGCCAGTCCGGCCGCTGCGGCCGGGGGCACGGCCCGCAGCGCCGGGGGCCCGGCGACGGCGACCCTGAGCGACACGCTGGTCGGGTCGGGCCCGGCCCGTGCAGGGTCGGCCGACGCTGCGGCCGCCGCTGCGCCGGCGACGGTCCAGACGGCAGCCCCGGCCTCGACGGCTGCCTCGACGCCGGTGGCTGCCTCGACGCCGGGCGCCGCCTCGACCCCGGGCGCGGCGGCCACGTCGGCGGCGGGCTCGACTGCCGCGGCCACCGCGGTCGCGCAGCGGCGCGACCTGGAGACCGTGCGCCGCCAGCTCGTTCGCCACCTGGTCGACGCGGTCGGCCCCGGCGGCGACGACATGGCGGTCCGCATCGAGCGTTGCCGATCGGTGCACGAACTGCGCGAGCTGCTGCCCGCCGTGGTCACGCTGGTCGAGGCGCTGCGCGGGCGCTCGGCGATGCAGGCCTTCGTGCAGCGGGTCGGCGAGCTCTGACCCGGCGATGGCGACGATGGCCGAGTCGATCGATCCGCGTTCCGTCTATGCCCGGACCCCGGCCGGCGCGGCCGAGCTCGGGCTGCCGCAGGGCGGCCTCGCACCGGCAGCCCGTCGCGTGCTGATCCTGATCGACGGCCGGCGGCCGGTCGCGCAGCTGCCCGGGAAGATCCGGCCGGGTGAGCTGCCGAGGCTGATCACCGAATTGCGCGACGCAGGCCTGATCACGCTGGTGGGCGTCGTGCAGGAGTTGCCCGCCGGCTACAGCGACGTCCCCGACCCGAGGCTGGCGCTGCTGAAGTCGCGACTGCGCGGCGCCTTCGAGCGCGAGCTCGGCGCCGCCGGGCTGGTGCTGGAAGCGCGCGTGCAGGATTGTGTCAATATGCTCGTGATGCGCAGCGTGCTGCGCGAAGTGATCGGCATGGTCGAGCAGCGCGCCGGGCCGGTCGCTGCGCGCAGGATCAGCACGATTGCGCAGAGCACCGAGAGCAGTGAGCCGGGCGGTGCGCCCGCGCGAATCCGCCAACGCACATGACCCGCCCGCAACCGTGTCCATCCGTTCCCGCATGAGCAGACTCCCCGGCGCGCTCGGCGCCCTTTCGATCGTCGCCGCCGCGTGCCTCGTGGCCGCGGTTTCGCTGACGGCCTCCCCGAGCGCGCACGCCCAGTCGTCCGGCTCCAAGGGCCGGGCTGCCGCCAAGGCCGGCAAGGCGGCCCCGGCCGAGCCCGTCGTGGCGCCACAGGCGGCCACGCAGGGCATCGGGGTCGGCAGCGCGCCGCAGATCGCCGCGCGCTCGTGGCTGCTCGCCGACGTGACGACCGGACAGCTGCTGGCGGCCAGCGATCCGGACATGAAGATCGAACCGGCATCGCTGACCAAGCTGATGACGGCGTACCTGGCGTTCAATGCGATCAAGGACAAGAAGCTGGCGCTCGATGCGCGGCCACCGGTGTCGCCACTGGCGCACAAGGCGATCGGCTCGCGGATGTTCGTCGATCCCGCCCGGCCCGCCACGGTCGAAGAGCTGCTGCGCGGGCTCATCGTGCAGTCGGGCAACGACGCCGCGATCATCCTGGCCGAGGCGATCGGCGGCAGCGAAGGCGCGTTCGCGCAGCAGATGAACCGCGAGGCGCAGCGCCTCGGCATGAAGAACAGCAGCTTCACCAACTCGTCGGGATTGCCCGACCCTCAGCACTACTCCACGGCGCGCGACCTCGCGATCCTGTCGGCCCGGCTGATCGAGGATCATCCCGATTACTACCGCATGTACTCCGAGCGCGAATTCACGTACAACAACATCAAGCAGCCGAACCGCAACCGGCTGCTGTTCATCGACCCGACCGTGGACGGCGTCAAGACCGGGCACACCGAGGCGGCCGGCTACTGCCTGATCGCCTCGAGCAAGCGCGACCAGCCGGGTGCGGGATTCCAGCGTCGGCTGCTGTCGGTGGTGATGGGCACCGGCTCGGAGGCCGCCCGCGCGATCGAGTCGCAGAAGCTGCTGAACTACGGCTTCGCGAGCTTCGACGTGGTGCGCCTGTACCAGAAGGACCAGGTGGTCGCGACGTACCCGGTCTGGAAGGGTCAGTCGGCCGAGGTCAAGGCCGGTTTTGCAGGCCCGGTGCTGTTCACCGTCGCGCGCGGGCAGGCCGAGCGCGTCAAGGGCGAGATCGAGCGCGCCCAGCCGCTGCTTGCTCCGATCGCCAAGGGCCAGCGCATCGGCACGCTGCGCGTGAAGCTCGACGACAAGGTGATCGGCGAGCAGCCGCTGCTTGCGCTCGAGGCGGTCGAGCCCGCCGGGTGGGTCGGCCGGACGTGGGACAGCGTGCGGCTGTGGTTCAAGTGATGGACGCGCAGACGGTCTACCTGAACGGCGCGTTCGTGCCGCTGTCCGAGGCGCGGATCCCGGTGCTCGACCGCGGCTTCATCTTCGGCGACGGCATCTACGAAGTCG
>CAYGZN010000085.1:0-4840 GCA_964354355.1 uncultured Burkholderiaceae bacterium
CAGCGACAGCGGATGCTTGACGCCGGAGAAGTTGGATTGCGCCGGGAATGCCAGCAGGTTGGCGTGACCCGGGTCGGCCTGCGCGAGACACGCATCCATGGCCGGCATGTCGATTCGCAGCTCGGGACGCGTCAGCGGCGCGTAGCCCACCCAGGCACCCTTGGCGCTCGCGAATTCGCGCATGCCGTTGACGGAGTTGTGGTTGTCCGCCGTCAGCAGCAGCCGCCCGCCCGGCGCGA
This sequence comes from uncultured Burkholderiaceae bacterium, assembly GCA_964354355.1. GTDB lineage: Bacteria > Pseudomonadota > Gammaproteobacteria > Burkholderiales > Burkholderiaceae_E > CAYGZN01. Next base: position 240 of record CAYGZN010000085.1, read on the forward strand.
ACGGGTAGGACTCGCCCACGAGTTTCAGCGCGCCCGAGGCATTGAGCGTGAAGATCGCCGTGTAGTCGTCCGTGCCGTTGAAGTACTCGAGCACGGCTGAGCGCGCCTGCTCGACCCGGCGGGTCATTTCCATCGAGCTGGGGTTGACGGAATGCGGGTTGCCCAGCACCTGCTCGGTCAGCATCCGGGCGTGTTCCTGAACCTGGCAGGCCGCGTGCAGCCCGCCCCCGGTGTAGTCCAGGTATATCTGGCCGCGGGCGTCGAGCCGGTCGTACTCGGTCGCGCGCAGGGCGTCGAGGGCGCTGGTCGCCGCGTAAGCCGGGTGCTGCTCGAGGAATCGATCGTACGCTGTCATGGCTCACATCCGAGGTTGGCGCGGACCGGGCAGTCCGCGGCGATTGTAAGCCGGTTCACGGGGACGGCCGGTTCGCCTCACACGCCGTTTCCGCGTCAAACGCCGTTGCGCGTTCCACAGCGCGTTCCACAGCGTGCGCGACAACGCGTGCGCGACAACGCGTGCGGCAACGCGCATTGCGCGAAGTGCCGCAGCGCGCGACGTGTTGGCGGCCTCGACGCGTGCGAAGCCTTCGACGGCCCAGGCAGCGGCGGATTGCATGCGCCCGTGGGGTGGGCGACAATTCGCTTTCGACATGTTCCGAAGCGACGGGGGGTTGATGAGGACTGCCTGCATGTTCGCGCGGCTGGCCGTGGTGACGGTTCTCGCCGCAGTGCCGTTTGCCGCGTCCGCCCAGACGCCCGCGGCCGGCGGGTCGGCGCTGGCGGCACCGGTGCCCGTGACGCAGCAGCGCTTCGCCGACGGCAACGACTGGCAGAAGTCGTCGCTCGAGCAGAAGCGCGCCTTCGTGTACGGGATCGCCAACGCGCTGTCGGTCGCGATCGGCTGGGACGAACGCCACGTGCCCGCGGCACAGGTGACCTTCTCGCGTCGGGCGCGCGACGGCCTGGCGGGCACCACGCTCGCCGAGGCGGTGAGCCGCATCGACGCCTGGTACGCGGCGAACCCCGGCCGGCGCGACACCCCGGTGGTCGCGGTGCTCTGGCTCGACATCGCCAAACCCAGGCTGCAGGGTCGCAAGTGACCCCGCGTTCACACTGATTCCGGAGATGACCATGAGGAAATCAATCGCCACGCTTGCCGTGCTCGTCGCCGCATGGACGGCAACCGGCTGCTCGAGCACGGCGTTCTATGGCGGCATGATCGGCGCCGGGGTGGGGGGACTGAGCGGCGACGCGACCTCCGGGATGCTGATCGGCGCAGGCATCGGCGGGCTCATCGACGCGATGGACTGACGCGGGTTCCCGCGGCTAGAAGGATCCGAAGACCGAGCCCAGTACGATCACCGCCACCAGCGCCAGCAGTGCGCCGACGATGCCGACCATGACGATGTCGAAGTAGCTTTCCTTGTGCGTCGCGCCGCACACGGCCAGCAGGGTCACGACGGCGCCGTTGTGCGGCAGGCTGTCGAGCGAGCCGGCACCGATGACCGCCACCCGGTGCATCAGTGCCGGGTCGATGCCGTGGATCCCCGCCAGCTCCATGTAGGTGTCGCCCAGCGCACCCAGCGCGATGGTCAGGCCGCCCGAGGCGGAGCCGGTCAGTGCCGAAAGCACGTTGGTGGCCAGCGCCAGCCCGACCAGCGGGCCGCCTTCGATGCCGAGCACCCAATCGCGCACCATCTCGAAGGCAGGCAGCGCCGCGACCACCGCGCCGAAGCCGACCAGGCTGGCCACGCTGATCACCGGCAGCGCCGAGGCGTTGAGCCCGGCATCGACCGTGACACGCAGCGACACGAGGCGTCGGCGGTTCAAGGCGAACAACACGACGATCGCCGCAGACAGCGCGACGATCACCGACCACACGCCGCCCACGCTGGCGAGCGCGGTCTCGCCCCAGCGCACGTCGGCCAGGAAGTCCGTGTCCATGCGCGGCAGGATCACCAGCGACATCGCCAGGTTGACCCCCATCACGACGAACAGCGGCAGCATCGCGACGACGATGCCCGGCGGCTCCGTGCTGCGCGTGCCGTGCTCGATCTCGGCCGGGTCGAACGAATGCGCGGTGGTGGCCCGCTCGCGCACCACCGGATCCTGCGCGGCGTCAGAGGCCGACCGACCCGCTGCCGAGAATCCTTCTCCGACGCGCCGCGCGGCGGACTCGGCGCGCGCCAGCCACCACAGCCCGAAGCCGAGCATGACGGCGGACGCGATCGTGCCCAGTCCCGGCGCGGCGAACGGCGTGGTGCCGAAGAACGGCATCGGGATCGCGTTCTGGATCGCCGGCGAGCCCGGCAGCGCGGACATCGTGAACGTCGCGGTGCCCAGCATCACGGCCGCCGGCAGCAGCCGGTTGGGGACGTCGGCGGCGCGAAACAGCGCCTGGCCCATCGGCGCCAGCACGAACATCGCGACGAACAGGCTCACGCCGCCGTAGGTCACCAGCGCACCGGCCAGCACGACGGCCAGCACCGATCGGCTGGGGCCGAGCCGCTCGGTCATGAACTTCGCGATGGCGCTGACCGAGCCCGTGTCGTCCATCAGCTTGCCGAACAGCGCGCCCAGCAGGAACAGCGGAAAGAACTGCGCGATGAACCCCGCGGCCGCACCCATGAAGGTCTGCGTCCAGTGGGCCAGCAGCGGTTCGCCCGATGCCGCAGCGGCGACCAGCGCGGCCACCGGCGCCAGGCCGAGCACGCTCCAGCCGCGGAAGGCCAGCCAGACGAGCAGCCCGAGTCCGAGCAGGATGCCCAGCAGGCCCATGATCAGAGCGTTTCCAGCATGGCGTCGAGATCGAGCGTGGAACGCTTGCCCAGGTCACCCGAGTGCGCGTCGAGGAAAGACTCGGCGCTGCGTCGCCCTTCGTCGCGCAGCCCGCACAGGAAGCGCCACTCGGTGATCGACTTCGAAGACGAGCCCAGCTCGGTCACCCGGTCGGTCGCGATGCGGTGGATGCGCATTCCGGCCCACTGCGCGCCCTCGCCACGGCCCGGGTCAGCGACCTTGTGCAGCAGCGCGATCATGCGCAGTTCCTTCAGCAGCGGCGCATTGAAAGACACTTCGTTCAGTCGGCTGATGATGTCGCGCGCGCTGCGCGGCACATCGTGGCGCACGATCGGATTGATCTGAACGAGGATCGTGTCGTGCGATCGGCACTCGCGCACCAGCGGCGTGATCGTCGGGTTTCCCGAGTAGCCGCCGTCCCAGTAGAACTCGCCGTCGATCTCCACCGCCTGGAACATCGTGGGCAGGCAGCCCGACGCAAGCAGCACGTCCGGCGTGATATCCGCATTGCGAAAGACGTGGCCGGCGCCGGTGCGCACGTTGGTGGCCGTGATGAAAAGCCGGATTGGCGAGGCGGCCAGCGCCTCGAAATCGACCACTTCGGCCAGGATCGGGCTCAGCGGGTGGCTGCCCGACGGGTTGAGGTCGTACGGCGAGAAGATGCGCGAGGCCATTTCCGCGGCCAGGTACATCGGCGAATAGTCCAGCGTCCATTGGCCGGTCAGCATCTCCAGCGGGCCGCGGCGGATCGGGCTGAACTGCGCGGAATCCGAAACCCGCTTCCAGAAGTCCTCAAGGGCGGCCTTGGCGCCTTCGACGCCGCCGTGCGCATGGCCGCTTGCCATCACAGCCGCGTTCATCGCGCCGGCGGAGGTGCCGGAGATGCCGTCGAAGGTCAACCAGGACTCCTCCACCAGGCGGTCGAGCACCCCCCACGTGAACGCGCCGTGCGCGCCGCCGCCCTGCAGCGCCAGATCGACCAGCAGCGGATTTCGGCGTGTCTTGGGCATGTCGGACTCACGGTTTGTGCAACGCAACAGGGTAACGCCCCTGCGGTCACTGTGCAACCGTCAGTCGTCAACGCAATGCGAGTGCGGTCACTGGGTCGTTGGCGGGGTGCGCGCCGCGGCCGGGTCACGCCACTCGCGTGGCGCCCGCCGCTGGTCCCAGCGCACTTGCCACGAGGCCTTCTGGTTGAACCACACCCGGTCGCGGTAGTGCGCATCCCAGTACGGACCGACCGCGAACTCGACCACGGGCAAACCCAGGTTGGGGCCGCCCTTTAGAACGGTCACGGCGCTGCCGTTGAAGGGTACGGACAGGTAGCGCGAATACACCCAGCCACGGTCGCGACCGGCGATCACATCGCACCAGCTCCAGTTGGCCACACAGCCGACCACGGACACCGTCGTTCCGCCCAGGAGCCAGGTGACGGTCGGCATGTTGCCCACGGGGCCGGCGCGCACATTGACCGAACTCGTTGCCGTCGCGGTCTGCGCGGTCTGCGCGGTCTGCGCGACTGCGATCGGCACGTGCGCGGCAAGTGCCAGAGTGAGCAGGGACCACACGCGTGAAGTCATGGACAACCCGTCTGAAGTCAGAGGCAACCCGTGAACTGGGAACGGAATGCTACCACCGTGGCAAGTGTGACCCGCTTCGCCGGTCTGCCCGTCAATGACCGGGTGCGGTGCCGCTGTCCCGCAGCGGCCGGGCCCGAAGGCATGGCAGGCAACGCTCGCCGGAGCCGGCGGCCATGCGGCCATGCGGCCATGCGGCCATGCGTCGGTGGTATCATGCCGTCC
>CAYGZN010000085.1:4940-9836 GCA_964354355.1 uncultured Burkholderiaceae bacterium
GCGGCCATGCGGCCATGCGGCCATGCGGCCATGCGTCGGTGGTATCATGCCGTCCGGTGCGGATGCCGCTGGAATGCAGCGATCCACCCTGGCAGCGATCCGCCCCGTTCAGCCCCCACTGCGTTTCGCGCCCGCCTTTCGGCAGGCAGGGGCGAACCCCCACATCGACCGAAAAAGGAACTTCATGGACAAGCGTACGTTTCTCATCGTCGGCGCCTCCGCAGCGACCGTGTCGCTGCTCGGCACCGGGTGCTCCACCACCGGCAGCACGCCGACGGATCCGGCCGCGCGTCGCCAGAGCATCGACGGCAACGTCGATCGGGCGCTGAGCAATCTCGACCGGCAGGTCGCCGGATCGTCGGACCTCGTCAAGGCGGCCCGTGGCGTGCTGGTGTTCCCGTCGGTGGTCTCGGCCGGCTTCCTGGTCGGCGGCGCGGCGGGCGAAGGCGCATTGCGAGAGGCCGGCAAGACCACGGGTTACTACCGCACCACGTCGTTGTCGGCCGGGCTGCTCGCCGGCGCCCAGTCGACTTCGCTGATCTACCTGTTCATGTCGCAGGACGCGCTCACCAAGTTCAAGAACAGCAACGGCTGGCAGGTCGGCGCCGACGCCGGTGTCACGCTGGTGTCGGTGGGTGCCAATGCACGCGTCGATTCGCGCAGCGCCCAGCAGCCGATCGTCGCGTTCGTGCTGAGCAACGCGGGCCTGATGGCGAACCTCAGCCTGGACGGCTCGCGCGTCACGCGGCTCGATCTGTGAGGGTCCCCGGGTCGGTCTGCCTGACCGGCTGCTCGACCCGGGCGGACCGCTAGGCAGCGGCGTGAACCGGCGCCGCCTGCTGGGCGGGGGCGTCGCCGCGAGCGCGTTGCTCGCGGGCTGCGACCTGTCGCTGCGCGACGGCGTATTCAATGCATGCCGCGCCGAACCGCCCCCCGACCTGCGCGAACATCCGCTCGTAGCAGCCGCCTGGCGCGGGCTCGACGCCTCGCAGGTGTGGGATTCGCACTGCCACGTGTTCGGCAACGGCGACTCGGGCAGCGGACTGTGGTTCAGCCCGCGCATGGAGCACCTCTGGCGGCCGCGCCAGTACGCGCAGCGGGCGTTCTACATCAACGCGGCGTGCGTCGACGAATCGCCGGGAAACGTCGACACCAGCTTCGTTCGCCGCCTGCTTGCGCAGTGCCGGGCGATGGCGCCCGGGTTCCGTGCGCTGCTGTTCGCGTTCGACTGGGCGCGCTCCGAGACGGGCGCGGTCCTGCCGGAGCGCTCGACGTTTCATGTGCCCGACGAATACGTGGCCAGGCTGGCGTTGAGCCAGCCTTCGCACTTCGAGTGGGCCGCCTCGGTTCATCCGTACGATCCGCGTGCGCTCGATCGCCTGGACGCCGTGGCCGCCTTCGGCGCCCGGGCGATCAAGTGGCTGCCGTCGGCGCAGAACATCGATCCTGCCGACCCGCGCTGCGATCGCTTCTACGCCAGGCTGGCCGCGCTGCGGATGCCGCTCATCTCGCATGCGGGCGACGAGCAGGCCGTCCACGGCTTCGGCGAGCACCTCGGCAACCCGTTGCGGCTGCGCCGCCCGCTCGACGCCGGCGTGCGCGTAGTGGTCGCGCACTGCGCGTCGCTGGGCAGCGGCCAGGACACGGACAAGGGCGGCACGTCGACGCTCCCCAACTTCGACCTGTTCGCGCGGCTGATGGACGAGCCCCGGTATCGCAGCAACCTCTTCGGCGACATCTCGTCCACCACGCAGGGCAACCGAATGGGGGTCGTTGCGACGCTGCTCGAGCGCCGCGACTGGCACGACCGCCTGTTGAACGGCTCGGACTATCCGCTGCCCGGCGTGGTGCCCCTGATCTCGCTGCAGGCGCTGGCCAACCGCAAGCTGCTCGATCCTGCGGCGGTCGAGCCGCTGCAAAGGCTGCGGGAGGTCAACGTGCTGCTCTTCGATTTCGTGCTCAAGCGCAGCCTGGCCGTCGATGGCCGGGGGATCGCCCCCTCGGTGTTCGAGACGGCGCGCTTGCTCAGGCGTCCCGGCTGACTCCGGGGTCTCCCGGGCTGCGCCTTGCGCGCGTGATCCACGTGCGCACCAGCGCCAGCATCAGTCCGCCGGTCAGCATACCCAGCACATAGACCAGCACCACCAGCCTCGAAACCGGCATGGTGACGCTCATCGAGAAGAGCGACACCGTCGCCGACTCCATGTTCTGGAACTTGAACATCACGACGGTGCCCGCGAGGATCGCGATCAGACCCATGTAGACGTATCGCATCGGTTGAGCTCCCTGTTGACGACGCGTGACCCAACGGGTGGGGCCTCAGACCGGCCCGGGGCGCGAGGCCTGGCCGACGACCGAAGCCTGCCCCTTGCGCGAGCCGAAACGGTGCGAGTATACCCACGTGAATTCCGCGCCGAACAGGAAGATCTGCGCCGAATAGTAGATCCAGAGCAGCACGACGATCAGCGAGGCTGCCGCACCGAAGCCCGACGAGATGCCCACGCTCCCGATGTACGTGCCGATCAGAACCTCGCCCGCGATGAACAGCAGCGACGTGACGACGGCGCCGACCCAGACGTCCTTCCAGTCGATCTGGACCCGTGGCATCGTTTTGTAGATCATCGCGAACACCGCCGTCGCAAGCCCGACGCTGAGCGCGAATTCAATCGCGCCTGCGAGGATGGACCAGCCACGCGTGCCCGGATCCCACCCCGCGCTCAGGGCAGCCAGGCCGGTGCTGAACGCCAGCGAAACGATCAGCAGCAGCCCGATGCCGAGAATCATCGCGAACGACCTCAGTCGCGCGCGTGCCAGTCGCCACAGGCCGGAGGCCGTCGGCGGTTGCGGCGCCCGCCAGATTCGATCGAGCGCGTCCTGCAGTTCCGCAAAGACGGACGTCGCGCCGATGAAAAGAAAGACCAGCCCAAAGGCAGTCGCCAGCGCGCCCTCGGCCGGCCTGCCCGCGCCTTCCAGCAGACCCTGCACCGCCAGCGCCCCGGGCGCCCCGAGAATCGCCTGGAGCTTTTCGAATATCTCGCCCCGGGCGGCGTCCTCGCCGAAGAAGAATCCGGCGACCGCAATGACGATCAGCAGCAGCGGCGCCATCGAGAACATCATGTAGAAAGCCAGCGCGGCACCCATGCTCTGAGCGTAGTCGTTCACCCAGTTCACGGCGGCAGACCTGAACAGGTCCAGGATGTTCCTGAGCATCATGGTGGCGTCTCGTGCCTCGCCTGAACCGAACCTCGGACCGGGCACTTCGGGGCCACGTCGCGGCGCTGCGGCTGCGCCCTGTTCGAGCCCGGCCACGGCTGCAGAAAATGAAACCAGGCGGGGGAGCGATCCCTGCCTGGTTCCGTCCGATCAGTGCGCCCGACCCGCGCAGGTCGGGCGCGCCCCGTCGCCTGCGCAGACGGGGCGCGGCGGGTCAATGGTCGCGGCCGCTGCTTGCGTTTTCCAGATCCCGCATCACCGCATCGAGGTTGAAGGACGCCGGCTTCTGCCGCGGCGGGAACTTCACGAAGTTCTCGATCTGCTGCGCCACCAGCGCCTGCATCCCGTAGATGATGTACGCGTGCGAGATCACCCAGTCCCAGTAGGTGTTCGAGTTCTCGTCCGCGCGCTCGAACGGATCGCGACGCAGGTTGAAGATCTTCGGCGCGCGCAGCTTCACGAACGGCTCGAACCAGCACTGCAGCGTCTTGGCCCGCTGCTCCATCAGCACCACCTTCCAGTCCTGCATCCGGATGGCCAGGATCTCGCCGTCGTCGCTGACGTAGAAGAACGATTGCCGCGGGCTCTCCTTCTCCTTGCCCATCAGGTAGGGCAGCATGTTGTAGCCGTCGACGTGGACCTTGTAGGTTCGCTTGCCCGCCTTGTGCCCCTTGAGCAGTTTCGCCTGGATGTCCGCCTCGCCGGCCGCGGCCAGCAGCGTGGGCAGCCAGTCCTGGTGGGACACGAGGCCGTTGACGACCGAGCCTGCCTTGATCTTGCCGGGCCAGCGCACGAAGGCCGGCACGCGCCAGCCGCCCTCCCAGTTGGTGTTCTTCTCGGAACGGAACGGCGTGATCCCGGCGTCGGGCCAGGTGTTGTAGTGCACGCCGTTGTCGGTGGAGTACATGACGATGGTGTCCTCCGTGATGCCCAGCTGGTCGAGCTTGTCGAGCATCCTGCCGACGTTCTCGTCGTGCGCGACCATCACGTCGTTGTAGTCCCCCTGCCCGCTCTTGCCCTTGTGTTTCTCCGCGCAATGCGTGCGGAAGTGCATCGCCGTCGTGTTCCACCACACGAAGAACGGCTTGCCCTCCTTGTGGCTCTTGTCGATGAACTTGAGCGCGTGTTCGGTCGCCTCGTCGTCCACCGTTTCCATGCGCTTCTTCGTCAGGGGGCCGGTGTCCCTGACCTTCTGGCCACCTTTGCCGTCGGCCCAGGCGTGCAGCACGCCGCGCGGGCCGAATCGCTTCTTGAACTCGGGGTTCTTCGGGTAATCCGGGTCTTCGGGCTCTTCCTCGGCATTGAGGTGATAGAGGTTGCCGAAGAACTCGTCGAAGCCGTGCATCGTGGGCAGGAACTCGTCCTTGTCCCCGAGGTGGTTCTTGCCGAACTGACCGGTCGCGTAGCCCAGCGGCTTGAGCAGCTCGGCGATGGTCGGGTCCTCCTTCTGCAGGCCCACGTCCGCGCCGGGCATGCCGACCTTGGTCAGCCCCGTCCGGATCGGGTTCTGGCCGGTGATGAACGCCGCACGACCTGCCGTGCAGCTCTGCTGCGCGTAGTAGTCGGTGAACGCCACGCCCTCGTTGCCCACGCGGTCGATGTTCGGCGTCCGGTAGCCCATCTGGCCCCGGCTGTTGTAGCTGATGTTCCACCAGCCCACGTCGTCGCCCCAGAGGATCAGGA
>CAYGZN010000086.1:0-9766 GCA_964354355.1 uncultured Burkholderiaceae bacterium
CGCGTCGCGGCCCACGCACGCGTCGGTGCCCACGCACGCGTCGGTGCCCACGCACGCGTGCGCGTCAACCCGGCCGGCAGGCGACCGTCACCGACAGGCGATGCACCTGCCGGCCGACCTGGCGCAGCACGTCCAGGGAAACCGACCGCGGGCCCGCCTCGCCGATCAGTCGGCGCAGCATCGCGCCGATCGAATCCACGGGTTGACCGTCGATGCCGACGATCCAGTCCGCGGCGGCCAGGCCCGCGGCCAGCGCCGGCGAGTCGGGCATCACCTGGACGGCCTGAACCGCCGTGTCCGACGGCAGGTCGTAGTGGCGGACCACCTTGCGCGGCAGCGTCGCGGTCTGTCCGGCCAGCCCCAGCCGGATGCGCGGCACCAGGCCGTGGCGGATCAGCCAGCCGGCGATCAGGTTGGCCGTGTCGGAGGCCACCGCGAAACACAGGCCCTGCGCGGCGCCGATCATCGCGGTGTTCACGCCGATCACCTCGCCGCGTGCATTGACCAGCGGACCGCCCGAGTTGCCGGGGTTCAGCGACGCGTCGGTCTGGATCACGTCGTCGATCAGCCGGCCGTTGTAGCCGCTCATCGAGCGGCCGAGGGCACTGACGATGCCGCTGGTGACCGTGTGCTGGAACCCCAGTGGCGAGCCGATCGCGATCGCGATCTCGCCGACCTGCGTCGCCCTGGAACTTCCCATGCGGGCAAACGGCAGATCGTCGGCCTCGATGCGGATGACGGCGAGGTCGGTGTCGGGGTCGTCGCCGACCAGCCGGGCGTCGAACTCGCGGCCGTCGGGCAGGCTCACTTCGATCGAGACGGCGCCGCCGGCGACGTGGCTGTTGGTCAGCGCGTAGCCGTCGCGCGCGATCACGAAGGCCGAGCCGGTTGCGCCGCCGGATGGAGGGCGGGCGCGGCGCCGGGCGGCGGCGGGCGCACCGCGCGCGCGGCGCACGGCGACGTGGGCCACGGCCGGCCGCACGGCCGCAACCGCCCGGGTCACCGCGCACGAGTAGGCGTCGAGCAGGACCGGGTCGGGTGCCAGCGCGGCGTCACCGGCCAGCGGGCCATCGAGCATGGTGTTGCCCCTTCAGTGTTGCGGCCATGGCCCGGCCGCGCGTCGCGACGGACGGTTCAGTTCAGCACCGCCGCCAGCCTGCGTCGGTACTCGCGCACCAGCACGGCGTCCTCGCACAACCCGAACGCCGCGACCATCGCGCGCCGTGCGGCGTCGTCCTCGAACGCCCGGTCGCGGCGCACCAGTTCGAGCAGCGCATCCAATGCGGGCTGCCACCGGCCGTCGGCCAGTCGGCGCAGCGCCAGGTGCCAGTGCCGATCGCTGTCCTGCGGGACCTCGGCCGCCGCCGCGCACAGCACCGCCTCGCAGGGCAGGGCCGCCGCAGCCAGCGCGACCTGCACACGAAGCTCCAGCATTGCCAGCGCGGGCTCGTGTGCGGCCCGCTGCCGCAGCGGCTCGAAGGCTCGCCGGGCATCCTCGGGCCGGCCGAGCGCCAGCAGCGTGTGCACGTACGCCGCACGGGCGTCCTGCAGCGCCGGGTTGACGGCGAGCGCGACGCGCAGCGCCTCGGCGTTGCGCGCCAGCGCCGCGGACCCGGGCGACGGAAACTCGGTGCGATGGGCGTCGATCATGGCGGGCATCCTTTCCGCGCGTACATGGGGGCCGCGGCGGTCGAAGTCAAGGCCCCGTCGGGCAGGCCTCGCCGGACGCCCGGCCGGCCGCCGTGCGCGGCGAATCTGCCGCGCCGACCGTGCCCAACGAATCTGCCGCGCCGACCGTGCCCGGCAGCTCGGCAGACCCTGCCGCCACGCTCCCGCGGGCCGTCGACGGCATCGACAGCGTCGCCAGGAAGGCCAGCAGTTCGTCGGTCTCGCGCGGCGTCAGCCGAAGCGGCACCAGCAGGGCCTCGCCGTCGCTGTGCAGGCGGTCGACGTCGAGCTCGGAGTAGTGGCGCAGCACGTCGCGCAGCGTCGACAGGCTGCCGTCGTGCATGTAGGGCGCCGTGCGGGACAGGCCGCGCAGGGTCGGGACCTTGAACTCGCCGAAGTTGCGGTGGGTGGCCGCGACGTGCCGGGTCCGCACGGCCGTTGCGCGCGACGCGTCGTCGCTGTGCGCCCCCAGCAGGTTGAGCGGATCGGCGAGCACCGCGCGGATGCCGCCGAGCCGCCCCGGGTCGGGGCGTCCGGGCGCCGCCATGAACGGCCGGCCGATGTCGTGGAACTCGCCGTTTGAGAACTGCGGCCCGAGGTGGCACAGGTTGCAGCGGCCGCGCCCGACGAACAGTCGCAGCCCGCGGGTCGCGTCCGCCGGGTAACCGGCGGCCGACGCCGCCTGCGCGGGGGGCTCGCCCCGCGCCAGCGCATCCCGGAAGTCGTCGAAAACGGTTCGGCCCGAGTCGAGCGTTTCGACGAACGCCGCGAGCGCCTTGGCCGCGTCGACCAGGACACGGTCTTCGGGCGCCGCGCCGGGCGGCGCCCCGAACGCTTCGCGGTACAGGCAGGCCAGGCCGGGTTCGGCCGCCACGCGACGCGCGACCCGCACGGCGTCGGCCCCCATCTCGCGCGGATCGAGCAGCGGCCGCACGTTGAACGCCCACAGCGAATCCGATCCGCCGTCCCAGCCGAACCAGTGCTGCAGGCGGGCGTCCAGCAGGCTCGGCGTGTTGCGGTCGAGCCCTTCGATGCCCACACCGCGTGCGCGCCCATCGGTGAAGCCCAGCTCGGGGCGGTGGCAGCTCGCGCACGAGACCGTGCCGGTGCGCGACAGGCCGGTGTCGACGAACAGCCGCCGGCCGAGCGCGACCGCGGCCGGCCGGCCCGACGCACGATTGCTGCGGTCGGGCTCGAAAGCGACCGGCCACGGGCCGTGCCGCACGATTGCATCGACGTCCTCGCCCGTCAGGTCCCCGTCGCGCGCGCCGATCGTGCCCGCCATGCCGGGTGGGTCCGCAGTGCCCGACGCGCCGATCGCGAACGACCCGGCCGCCGCGCCCGCGAGCAGCACGACCAGCGCGGCGGCTGACGCCGCTGCGCGCGCGGGCGGGCGATGCGCCATCAGCGTACGGACGGGGGGTGCGCCATCAGCGTACGGCAACGTCCTGCGTCAGGCGGACCGGCTCGCCGTCGATGCGCATCTCGAACAGCACCTGCCAGGTGCCGGGCATGTGCCACAGCAGCCCCTCCGCGCGAAACCGCCCGGGCGCGGCCTGTGCGAGCCGCGGCTGGTAGTTCATGCCGTGGCGGTGCGCGGGCATCGACGCATCGACGCGAATGCGATCGACGCTCGCGCCGGCGGTCACCGGGCACACGTCGAATTCGATGGCGAACGGACGGCCCACGACGATCGGCTCGGGCTGCGCGCGCCACGCCAGCTGCACCCGGGGGTGCGTGAGCCGCCCGGTTTCGGGGACCGACGCGGCGGCGCAGGCGGGCGATGGCTGCGCGCGGGCGGTGCCCGCGACCGCTGCACCCGCGATCGCTGCGACCATCGCGACCGCGGCGCCGGCCTTCACTGCCGCGCCGTCGCGTTCGTCGCCAGCATCGCCTCGGCGTTGCGCCACGCGATGCGCTGCGCCAGGTCGGGCGGCAGGTCCGCCAGCCAGGCCCGCGTCCAGCTCGCGTGCTCGGTCACGTAGTACCAGCGCTCCGGCGTGAACGTGTCGGTGCCCACCATGAACCGGTCGGGGAACTCGACGAACGCCTCGCGCCAGTCGGGCGACACCTTGCCCGAGCTGGCCTGGTCGCTGCGGAAGGCCAGGTCGGCCCACAGGTTGCGATGCCGCCGCATCAGCTGCCGAACGGCGGCCGGCGAGTCGAAGCCCGCGTGCGCCCACAAAATGCGTGCCGACGGGTCCTGGCGCAGCACGCGCTCGACCGCGTCGGCGTCGCCGTGCAGGTGCAGCAGCAGCCCGTACTGGCGCGCCAGCTGCACGACCCGCCGCATCACCGGCAGGTCGGCGTCGGCACCGTACACGTGGAACTCGCCGATCGCCGCATACGAATGGCGAGACAGCCGGGTCTCCAGGTGCTTGACCACCGATTCGTCGCGCACCCAGGTGCCGATCTCGCCGCGCGATCGGTACGGGCGAAGCGATGGCACGACGAGGTCGGGCGCCTCGGCGAACAGCCGCTGCGTGCCGTCGTCGCCCGAGCTCGACACCAGCGCCTTGCGAAGCCCGGCCTTGCGCAGCAGCGCGATCGCCTCCTTGGGCGGCAGCATCTGCCATGCGTCGTGGCTGTAGTGGATGTGCGCATCGAAGATCGGCAGGTCGGCGGCCCGCGCCCGCCCCGACAGCCCGGCCAGCACGCACCCCAGTCCGACGCATGCCGCTGCGAGCCACCGCCGGCGCGTGCCGGGCCTCTGGGATACCACGTAGGCGATCGGGGTCATGGGCTCTCCTGGGCACGCCGGGCGTTGCGTCGGTGGACGAACGGCGGCCCTGCGGGGATCGACGGACAGAAGTGCCGGTCGCGGCTGCCTATACTGCCGGTGCGGAAATATTCCTCGACAAAAGCATAACCGACGCCGGACCGCACGGCGCGTATCCAGTCCGGGACCATGGCTTACAGGGAGGCGACGATGTCGCAACCGGTGTTCCCAGGTCCTTTCCGGCAGCACACCTCGACGGCGGCCAGCCTGCTGGTGGCAGCCACGCTGGCCGTGCTGTCCGCGTGCAGCGGCTCGGGCGGCAGCGACGCCAGTGCCAGCGCCGCAGCGGCCGAGGCGGCTTCGCTGAACCTGCCCTCGATCGGCCCGGCGTCGTCGGCGCCCGTCGGCGGCACCCCGCTGCCGCAGGAGAAGCGACTGGCGCTGTCGGAGATCTCGCGATTCATGTCGCAGGCCACCTTCGGGCCGACGTCGCCCGACGAGCTGGTGGCGATCCAGACCTACGGCTTCGAGCAGTGGATGATGCAGCAGTTCGATCTGCCGGCCGCGTCCCAGCTGGACTACGTGAAGGCCACCGCCCGGCTGCGCGAGGACGGCCGGCCCATCGAGGAGAACAGCTACGAGGCGATCTGGCAGCAGTGGCTGTACGGCAAGGATCAGCTGCGCGCGCGCGTGGCGTTCGCGCTGTCGCAGATCCTGGTGATCTCCAACATCGCGCCCGACCTGAACCCGCTGGCGATGTCCTCGTACATGGACATGCTCAATCGCAACGCGTTCGGCAACTACCGCACGCTGCTCGAGGAGGTCACGCTGCACCCCGCGATGGGCTATTACCTGAACATGCTGGGCAGCGAGAAGGAGGACCCCGAGTCGGGGAGGCTGCCGAACGAGAACTACGCCCGCGAGATCCTGCAGCTGTTCTCGATCGGGCTGGTCAAGCTGAACCCGGACGGCACGCCGGTCACGGGCCCCGACGGCCAGCCGATCCCGACCTACGACCAGCAGGTGGTCCTCGGGTTCGCCAAGGCCTTCTCGGGCTGGAGCTTCGGCGGGCGCAATGCCGCCGACCCCGACGCCTTCCAGAGCGGCGACGAGAACTGGACCGTGCCGATGCAGCCGTGGGCGCAGAAGCATTCGGGGGGGCCCAAGCTGCTCCTCGACGGGCGTGTGATCCCCGGCGGCCAGTCGCCCCGCAAGGACATGACCGACGCGCTCGACGCGATCTTCCAGCACCCGAACGTCGGCCCGTTCGTCGCCCGGCGCCTGATCCAGCGGCTGGTCACCAGCAATCCGAGTCCGGCCTACGTCGGGCGGGTCGCCGCGGTGTTCGGCCGCAACGCGCTGGGCCAGCGCGGCGACCTCAAGGCGGTGGTCTGGGCGATCCTGCTCGACCCCGAGGCGCGCGACGCGACGCTGGCCGCCTCGAACACGGCGGGCAAGCAGCGCGAGCCGGTGATCCGCTTCGCGAACCTGCTGCGCGGGCTGGGCGCGCGCTCGGCCAACGGCCGCAACGCGATCCACTACCTCGACAGCGCCGACAACGCGCTCGGCCAGAGCCCGCTGCTGTCGCCGACCGTCTTCAACTTCTATTCGCCCGACTACAAGATGCCCGGGCCCACAGCCCAGGCGGGCCTGGTGGCGCCGGAATTCCAGATCACCAACGAGACGACGGTCGTGGGCACGCTGAACTTCTTCGCGAACCTGGTCCAGGAAGGCGGCTACGGCTGGGACGAGTCGCGACTGGCGCTGGACTACGCGCCGCTCGAGGCACTGGCCGCCGACCCGGCGAAGCTCATCGACCGGCTGGGCCTGATGTTCATGAACGACGCGGTGAGTCCGCAGACGCGCGCCGCGATGATGCGCACGCTGACCGCGATCCCGGCCAGCGACAAGGCCGGGCGCGTCAAGGCGGCGCTGACCCTGACCGCCGTGGCACCCGACTTCGTGATCCAGCGCTGAGGAGGCGATCATGGCGAACACACGACGATGGTTCCTCAAGCGCGCCGTCCAGGCGGGCGTGGGGATCGGCGGCACCGGCGGGCTGGCCGACCTGGCGCGGATCACCGATGCCGCGGCCTGGGGGCTGGGCAGCGCACAGGCGCAGACGACCGACGACTACCGGGCGCTGGTGTGCATCTTCATGTTCGGCGGCAACGACGGCAACAACCTGCTGGTGCCGACCGATCCGCAGGGGTACGGACTGTATGCGCGCGGGCGCAACGGGCTGCAGCTGCCGCAGGGCCAGCTGCTGCCGATCGCGCCGGTCAACACGGGTGGCGCGCCCTTCGGCCTGCACCCGGCGATGACCGGCGTCCAGCAGCTGTTCGGCCAAGGCAAGGCGGCGCTGGTGGCCAACGTCGGGCCGCTGCTCGTGCCGACCACGCGTGCGCAGTTCCGCAGCGGGTCGGTGCCGCTGCCGGCGAACCTGTTCTCGCACAGCGACCAGCAGTCGCAGTGGCAGACCGCGATCTCCGACGGCACGGGGCGCACCGGCTGGGCCGGGCGCCTCGGCGACCTCGTGCAGGCCGGCAATGCCAATCGCGGCGCGACGTGCATCTCGCTGGCGGGCAACAACCTGTGGGAGGTCGGCGCGGCGCAGACCGCCTACAAGGTGTCGCCCAGCGGCAACCTCGGCTTCGACTTCTACCGCGCCGGCGGCGGCGACCCGCTGTCGGCCGGCGTGACCGAGCTGCTCGCCGGCAAGCGGGCCCACGTGTTCGAGCAGGCCTGGCTCGGCACGATGGAGCGCGCGCTGGAGAACCAGCGGGTGCTGTCCCAGGCGATCGGCAGCAACGCGTTTGCAGGCACGTTCCCGGACACCGGCCTGGGCGCCCAGCTGCGGATGGCCGCGCGGCTGATCGGCGCGCGCACGGCCCTCGGCATGAAGCGCCAGACCTTCTTCTGCTCGATCGGCGGCTTCGACACGCACGGCGACGACCAGTTCCAGCGCCAGCAGCAGCTGCTGGGCGAGATCAGCGCCGCGGTCGTCGCGTTTCACCAGGCGACCGTGACGATGGGCGTCGAGCGGCAGGTGACCACGTTCACCGCGTCGGATTTCGGGCGCAACCTGCCGTCCAACGGCCAGGGGTCGGACCACGGCTGGGGCAGCCACCACGTCGTCGTCGGCGGGGCGGTGCGCGGCGGCGCCCTGTACGGACGGTTTCCGGACCTGACGATCGACGGGCCCGACGACGCCGGCCAGGGCCGCTGGATCCCCAGCACGTCGGTCGACCAGATGGGCGCCACGCTGGCGAAGTGGTTCGGCGTGTCGGGCACCGACATGCCGGCGGTCTTTCCGAACCTGTCGCGGTTCGCCACGTCGGACCTGGGCTTCATGGCCTGAGGGGCGATAATCGCGCCTCGACCACTGCGGCGAGGCGGCGATGCCCGAATTCGACTATGACCTGTTCGTGATCGGCGCCGGCTCCGGCGGCGTGCGGGCCAGCCGCGTGGCGGCCGGCCACGGCGCGCGGGTGGCCGTGGCCGAGGACTTCCGGGTCGGCGGCACCTGCGTGATCCGCGGCTGCGTGCCCAAGAAGCTGCTGACCTACGCGGCGCACTTCAGCCAGGACTTCGAGGATGCGGCCGGCTACGGCTGGACGCTCGGCGCGCGCTCGTTCTCGTGGCCGGCGCTGATCGCCGCCAAGGACCGCGAGATCGCGCGGCTCGAGGGCATCTACACGCGCCTGCTCGAGGGCTCGGGTGTCGCGCTGCTGCAGGGCCGCGCGACGCTGGCCGATGCGCACACGGTGCAGCTCGGCGTCCGGCGTTTCACGGCGCGCCACATCCTGGTGGCCACCGGCGGCGCGCCGGTCCGCCCGCCGTTTCCCGGGTCCGACCTGTGTTTCACGTCCAACGAGGCCTTCCACCTGCCCGCGCTGCCCGCGCGCGTGCTGATGGTCGGAGGCGGCTACATCGCGGTCGAGTTCGCCGGCATCTTTCGCGGGCTGGGCTCGGCGGTGACCCTCGCGTATCGCGGCGACCAGATCCTGCGCGGCTTCGACGACGACGTGCGCGCGCACCTCGCGGCCGAGATCGTGCGCCATCGCATCGACCTGCGGCTGCGCACCGAGCCGATGGGCGTCGAGCGCCTGCCCGACGGATCGCTGCGCGTGTCGCTGCGAACTGCAGTCGGCGTCGAGCAGCTGCAGGTCGACGCGGTGATGCTGGCGACCGGGCGCGCGCCCAATACGGCAGGGCTCGGGCTGGCCGAGGCCGGCGTGGCGCTCGATGCCGCGGGCGGCGTCGTCGTCGACGAGTACGGCGCGACGTCGACCCCGAGCATCCACGCGGTCGGCGACGTCACCCACCGGATCGCGCTGACGCCGGTGGCGATCCGCGAGGGCGCCGCGCTGGCGGCGACGCTGTTCGGGGGCCGGCCCACGCCGGTCGATCACCGCGACATCGCGCACGCGGTGTTCTGCGATCCGCCGGTGGGCGCGGTCGGCCTGACCGAGGCCGCCGCGCGCGAGGCGCTGGACACCGTGCAGGTCTACAAGGCCAGCTTCCGGCCGATGAAGGCCACGCTGTCGGGGCGCGACCAGCAGACGCTGATGAAGCTCGTCGTGGACGGCGACACCGAGCGGGTGGTCGGCGCGCACATGGTCGGGGCCGACGCGCCCGAGATCATCCAGATGGCCGCGATCGCGGTGAAGGCCGGGCTGACCAAGGCGCAGTTCGACGCGACGATGGCGGTGCACCCGACCGCGGCCGAAGAGTTCGTGACGATGCGCTGAACGATGGGGCTGGCCGGACCGGGCCTGCCGACCTCACATCACGGCGCCCAGGTACCAGGGAACGAACTCCTCCTGGCCGATGCCCAGCGCTTCGCTCTTGCTCGGCTCGCCCGAGGCCACGCGCAGCACCCGCTCGAAGATCTCGCGGCCTTTCTGCTGGACGGTGACGGTGCCGTCGACGATCTCGCCGCAGTTGATGTCCATGTCCTCCGACATCCGCTCGTACAGCGTCGTGTTGGTGGCCAGCTTCAGCGACGGGCTCGGCTTGCAGCCGTAGACCGAGCCGCGGCCCGTGGTGAAGCAGATCAGGTTGGCGCCGCCGGCGACCTGGCCGGTGGCCGACACCGGGTCGTAGCCGGGCGTGTCCATGAAGACGAAGCCGCGTGCGGCGACCGGCTCGGCATACTGGTAGACGTCCACCAGGTTGGTCGTTCCGGCCTTGGCCACGGCGCCCAGCGACTTCTCCAGGATCGTCGTCAGCCCGCCGGCCTTGTTGCCCGGCGACGGGTTGTTGTCCATGCTGCCTTCGTTGCGCTGGGTATAGGCCTCCCACCACCTGATCCGCTCGATCAGCTTGTCGGCGACGGACTGCGACACCGCGCGGCGCGTCAGCAGGTGCTCGGCA
>CAYGZN010000087.1:0-1761 GCA_964354355.1 uncultured Burkholderiaceae bacterium
CAGGCCGAAGCGAACAGGGTGATCGAGGTGACTCGCGGCGACGGCGGTGGCGTGTCGGTCGCGAGCGACATGCGGTACTGTTGAAACAAAAGAAGGGGGTAGTCATGGCGACGAAAGAGGCATACCAGAAGAAGCTGCAGGCGCAACTCGACGAATGGGACGCGAGGCTCGATTTGCTGAGCGCGCAGGCCCAGAAGGTGGCGGCGGATGCCCGGATCAACTACGAAGACGAGCTGGTCAGCCTCCGGAGCAGGCGGGCAGAGGCGCACAAGGCGCTCGCGGAGCTGGGCAAGCGCGGCGAGAACGCCTGGGAGGACATGAAGGATGGCGTGGACAAGGCCTGGGACGCGATGAGCCAGGCCATGGAGAGGGTGGCGGCCCGCTTCAAGTGAATACCCTCGCCGCAGTTCGGGTCGACCGTCGGCTGCGTGCTGCGGCCACGTCCTGGACCGGCTCGCAGACCCGAATCGAGGCCATTGCCTGACTTGAGCGCTGGCAAGAAGCTGCTTGGATACCCGCGACAGTTGATCGCGCGGCTGCACGCGGGTGGCCTGCCGCGTCACCCCCCGAACGACGAACCGCCGCTGCGATCGGAGCTGTTCAGCGCCGAGCAGATGGAGCAGCACGGCCGATCGCTGGCCGCGTCGCACACGCTTGCGCCGGGGCGGGCCGCGGACCAGCTGCTGCCCCGGCTCGCCGCCAACGAGGGCGTGCTGGTCGACGTGTGCCGGCTGCTTACGGTGGCGGTCACGCAGAACCGGCGGATTGCGCCGGCCGGGGAGTGGCTGCTCGACAACTTCTATCTGATCGAAGAGCAGATCCGCACGGCCAAGCGGCACCTGCCCCGGGACTACAGTCGCGGACTGCCGCGCCTGGCGAGCGGGCCCTCGGCCGGGCGTCCGCGCGTGTACGACATCGCGCTCGAGACGGTCGCGCACGGCGACGGTCGCGTGGACATGGAGAGCCTCGGCCGCTTCGCGGCGGCCTACCAGACGGTCACGGCCCTGCGGCTGGGCGAGCTGTGGGCCGTGCCGATCATGCTGCGCCTGGCCGTCATCGAGAACCTGCGTCGCGTCGGCGTGCGCATCGCCGCGGGCTGGGCCGAACGAAGCCTGGCCGAGTCCTGGGCGGACCGGATGACCGAGACCGCCGAGCGGGATCCGAAGAGCCTGATCCTGCTGATCGCGGACATGGCGCGCTCGAACCCGCCGATGGTCAGCGCGTTCGTCGCGGAACTCGCGCGCCGGCTGCAGGGGCGGGGCCCGGCATTGGCGCTGCCGCTGACGTGGGTCGAGCAGCGACTCGGCGAGTCGGGCCTCACCATCGAGCAGCTGGTCCAGTCGGAAACCCAGCAGCAGGCAGCCGACCAGGTCTCCATCAGCAACAGCATCGGCAGTCTGCGGATGCTGGGCGCAACGGACTGGCGCAAATTCGTCGAGTCGATCAGTGTCGTCGAGCGGACCCTGACGCAGGATCCGGGCGGCGTCTATGCCGGGATGGATTTTGCCACGCGGGATCGCTATCGCCATGCGACGGAAGCGATCGCGAAACGGGGCGAACTGTCGGAAGTCGAGGTGGCGCGCCAGGCCGTCGAACTGGCGCGCCAGGCGGTCGAACGGATGCGTGCCGAAGCGGTGCGCACCGCACGGGCGAGCGATGCCGGCGCCGGTGACCGTGCCGGGCACGTCGGGTTCTACCTGATCGACAAGGGCCTGCCGGCTCTGGAGCGGGCGGCACGGGTTCGTCTGTCGGCCTCCGAGG
>CAYGZN010000087.1:1861-9751 GCA_964354355.1 uncultured Burkholderiaceae bacterium
CGCCGCACTCGCGCACGCTGGTGGTGGTACCGACCATGCTGACCGACGGGCGCAGCCTCGAGGACCTGGTCGAGGCGCTGGAAGTCAGGTATCTGGCGAATCGGGATCCATGCCTGCACTTCGGCCTGCTGACCGATCTGCGGGACGCCCCCGAGGAATCGCTGCCGCACGAGGCAGCGCTGGTGTCGCTGGCCCGTACCAAGCTCGACGCGCTGAACGACAAGTACCGCAGCCGCGACAGCCCGAACACCGACGACATCTTCTTCCTGTTTCATCGGCCGCGGCGATGGAACCCGCAGGAACGGATCTGGATGGGCTACGAGCGCAAGCGGGGCAAGCTCGCCGACCTGAACGCGCTGCTGCGCGGGCGTGCGTCGGCGGACGGCGCGGACGGTTTTTCGCTCGTCGTCGGCGACACGTCGGTCCTGTCCGGGGTGAAGTACGTGATCACCCTGGACACGGACACGCAACTGCCACGCGATGCGGCGCGCAAGCTCGTCGGCGCCATGGCACACCCGCTGAACCATCCGCGCTACGACGACGCCAGGCAGCGCGTGTGCGAAGGCTACGGCATCCTGCAACCGCTGGTGGCCGTCAGCCTGCCGGGGACGAACCGATCGCGCTATGCGCGGCTGTACGGCGGAGAGCCGGGGATCGACCCCTACACGCGGGCCGTCTCGGACGTCTACCAGGACGTGTTCGGCGAGGGCTCGTTCATCGGCAAGGGCATCTACGACGTCGACGCCTTCGAGCAGGCCGTCGGCGGGCGCTTTCCCGAGTCCAGAATCCTCAGCCACGACCTGCTCGAAGGGTGCTACGCGCGGGCGGGGCTGCTGAGCGACGTTCAGCTGTACGAGGACTACCCGGCTCGCTACGGTGCGGACGTCAGCCGTCGGCGCCGCTGGATCCGCGGTGACTGGCAGCTGGCCGGATGGCTGCTGCCGCGCGTGCCGGGCGAGGGCCCGCACCGCCGCCAGAACCTGCTCTCAGGGCTGTCGCTGTGGAAGCTGTTCGACAATCTGCGGCGCAGTCTCGTACCCGCGGCGCTGACGACGTTGCTGCTGCTGGGCTGGACGGTGCTGGCACCGGCGTGGTTCTGGACTGGGGCGGTGCTCGGCATCGTGCTGATTCCGTCGCTGGCCGCTTCGATCTTCGAGATGTTCCGAAAGCCGCAGGAGGTGTCGCTGCGCCAGCACCTGGCGGCCACCTCGCAGTCGGCTTTCCGCAGCTTGACGCGGGTTGCCTTCGAGCTCGCCTGTCTGCCGTACGAGGCGTTCTTCAGCCTGGATGCCGTCGCGCGCACGTCGTGGCGGATGCTGGTTGCGGGCCGGCGGCTGCTCGAATGGAACCCGTCGAGCGAGGTCGATCGCGCGGCGGCCTTGGGCGGCCGGACGGACCTGGCTGCGTCGTTCCGTGCGATGTGGGTCGCGCCCGGCTTCGCCTGCGCGACCGCCGTCGGCGTGGCGGCCACCAACCCCGCAGCGTTGACGGTGGCGGCGCCGTGGCTGCTGCTGTGGTTCGTCTCGCCCGCCCTGGCGTGGTGGATCAGCCGCCCGCTCGCCCCGCGCAGCGCGAACCTGACGCTCGAGCAGACGCACTTCCTGCGTGCGGTGTCGCGGCGGACGTGGGCGTTCTTCGAGACCTTCGTCGGCCCCGACGATCATTGGCTGCCGCCCGACAACTACCAGCGCGATCGCGTGGCCGCGGTCGCGCATCGCACGTCGCCGACCAACATGGGGCTGGCGCTGCTGGCGAATCTGGCCGCCTATGACTTCGGCTACCTTCCCATCGGGCCGCTGCTTGCTCGCACGGAGAACACCCTGCGCACGATGGACGGGCTCGAGCGGTACCGGGGGCACTTCTACAACTGGTACGACACGCAGAGCCTGCGGCCGCTGTCGCCGCTGTATGTCTCGACGGTGGACAGCGGGAACCTCGCCGGCCACCTGCTGACCTTGCGCGCGGGCCTGCTCGCGCTCGTCGACGACCGGATACTGAGCGCGCGCCTGTTCGAGGGGCTGAGCGACACGCTGCGGATCCTCGGGGACGAGTCCGATGGCGTGGCCGCAGGCGCGGTGGCGGCGTTCCGGGACGAACTGCAGTCGGTGCCGGCTGCGTCGGACCTCACCCTCGCGGCGGCACGGCTGTCATTGGAGCGGCTGTTCCGAAGCGCCGCGGAGATCGTCACCCGGGTGGCGGGCAGCCGCGATGCCGGGGACCGTGGTCCGCCCGAGAGCCAGGCCAGCGCCTGGGCGCAGGCGCTGGCGCGGCAGTGCCGCGAGGCGCTGGACGACCTGGTCTTCCTCGCGCCGTGGCTGTCGCTGCCGCCGCCGCCGCGCGGTCTGGAGGGTCTCGCCGGCATCGACGCGATGCCGACCCTGCGCGGGCTGGCGACGCTGGACGCAGCGCTGAGCGCGGCCGTCGTCCCTCGGCTCGATGCGCAGTCGGCACCGGCGCAGCGCGACTGGCTGGCCGAACTGCAACGGTGTGTGGCGCAGAGCAGTGCCCGCGCCGCGCAACGGCTGGCAGCCATCGAACGACTGGCGCGGCATTCCGGCGAGCTCGCCCAGATGGACTACGGTTTCCTGTACGACGAGATGCCTCACCTGCTGGCGATCGGCTACGACGTGGGCGAGCGCCGCGTGGACCCCGGACACTACGACCTGCTGGCCTCGGAAGCGCGCTTGTGCAGCTTCGTGGCCATCGCACAGGGACAACTACCGCAGGAGAGCTGGTTCGCGCTGGGCCGCCTGCTCACGCGGGTCGGTGCCGAGTCGATTCTCCTGTCGTGGAGCGGCTCGATGTTCGAGTACCTGATGCCGCTGCTGGTGATGCCAACCTACGACAACACGCTGCTCGACCAGACCTGCAAGGCCGCGGTGGCCACCCAGATCGAGTATGGCCGGCAGCGCGGCGTCCCGTGGGGCATGTCGGAGTCCGGCTACAACACGGTCGACGTGCACCTCAACTACCAGTACCGTGCCTTCGGCGTGCCGGGCCTGGGGCTCAAGCGGGGACTCGCCGAGGACCTGGTCATCGCCCCCTATGCCTGCGCGCTTGCGCTGATGGTGGCGCCCGAGGCGTCGTGCCTGAACCTGCAGCGCCTCGCGGCCGACGGCATGGTCGGGGAATTCGGCTTCTTCGAGGCGATCGACTACACGCCGGCCCGACAGCGACGCGGCCAGTCGAGCGCCGTGGTGCGCTCGTTCATGGCCCACCACCAGGGCATGAGCCTGCTTGCGCTGGCCTACCTGCTGCTGGATCGTCCGATGCAGCGCCGGTTCGAGTCCGAGCGCCTGTTCCAGGCGGTGATGCTGCTGCTCCAGGAGCGGATTCCGAAGGCCACGGCACTGCTCCCGCACACGGCGCAGCTCTCCGACGTCCACGCGACGTCGGCCGCTGCCGAGACGCCGATCCGGGTGTTCGCCAGCCCGGACACGCCGATGCCGGAAGTCCAGCTGCTGTCGAATGGCCGCTACCACGTGATGGTCACCAACGCGGGGGGAGGTTACAGCCGCTGGAAGGACCTCGCCGTGACCCGCTGGCGCGAGGACGGCACCTGCGACAACTGGGGTACGTTCTGCTACGTGCGCGAACTCGGCAGCGGAGCGTTCTGGTCGACCGCGCATCAGCCGACGCTGGAACGGCCGGAGCAGTACGAGGCGATCTTCTCCGAGGGTCGCGCTGAGTTCCGCCGCCGTGATTCCGTCGGCGAGGGAGCGGGCGCGGCCGATTTCGAGACGCACACCGAGATCGTCGTGTCGCCGGAAGACGACATCGAGTTGCGCCGGGTTCGCGTGACCAACCGGTCGCGACGGCGCTGCGAGATCGACGTCACGAGCTACGCGGAGGTCGTGATCGCGCTGCCGGCTGCGGACGACCTGCATCCCGCGTTCAGCAACCTCTTCGTGCAGACCGAGATCCTGCGCGAGCGCCGGGCGATCCTGTGCACGCGCCGGCCGCGTTCCGTCGCCGAGCAGGCGCCGTGGATGCTGCACCTGATGGCGGTTCACGGCGCCGACGTGGGCGCGGTGTCCTACGAGACCGATCGCCTGCGGTTCATCGGCCGCACCCGAAGCACCGCTTCGCCACTTGCAATGACGGATCCGGCGGCGCTTTCTGGCACCGCGGGTTCGGTGCTGGACCCGATCGTGGCCATCCGCAATCGCATCGCGCTCGATCCGGACCAGTCGGCGACGATCGACATCGTGTCGGGGATGGCCGAGAGCCGCGACACGGCCGTCGGCCTGATCGACAAGTACCAGGATCGACACCTCGCGGACCGCGTGTTCGAGCTGTCGTGGACCCACAGCCAGGTGGTGCTTCGCCAGCTCAATGCCACCGAGGCCGACTCGCAGCTTCACGCGCGCCTGGCCGGCTCGGTCGTCCATGCCAATGCCTCGCTTCGCGCCGACGCCGGCGTTCTGATCCGCAATCGCCGCGGGCAGTCGGGGCTGTGGAGCTACGCGATTTCAGGCGACCTGCCGATCGTGCTGCTGCAGATCGGGGATGCGGCCAACATCGATCTGGTCCGCCAGCTGGTTCAGGCGCACGCCTACTGGCGCCTGAAGGGCCTCGCGGTGGACCTGGTGATCTGGAACGAAGACCGCGCCGGCTACCGGCAGCGGCTGCAGGAGCAGATCGTCGGGCTGATCGCCTCGGGCATCGAGGCCAGCGTGATCGACCGGCCGGGCGGCATCTTCGTGCGACCGGCGGAGCAGATCTCCGCCGAGGACCGCATCCTGCTGCAGTCGGTCGCGCGCGTCGTGATCACCGACGCTCGGGGAACGCTGGCGGAACAGCTCGACCATCGCGGACCGCTGGAGCCGCGCGCCCCGAGGTTCGCTGCGAGCCGGAACCATCGCCCCGAACCGCCTGCTGCCGGCGAGCCGCCGCGTCGGGACCTGATCCTGTTCAACGGGCTGGGAGGCTTCACCCCCGACGGGCGCGAATACGTGGTGACCCTCGCACCCGGCCAGGTGACCCCGGCGCCGTGGGTGAACGTGCTGGCGAACCCGCACTTCGGGACGATCGTCTCCGAGAGCGGTGTCGCCTACACCTGGAGCGAGAACGCGCACGCGTTCCGCCTCACGCCCTGGCACAACGACCCCGTGAGCGATTCCGGGGCCGAGGCGCTCTATCTTCGCGACGAAGAAACCGGCTTCGTGTGGTCGCCCACGCCGTTGCCGGCGCGCGCAGCGACGCCCTACGTGATCCGGCACGGATTCGGTTACACCGTGTTCGAGAACAGGTCGTCGGGCATCGGTTCGGAATTGTGGGTCTACGTGTCCATCGACTCTGCCGTCAAGTTCTCGGTGCTGAAGGTCCGAAACGAGTCCGGCAGGCCCCGCAGGCTCAGCGCGACGGGCTACGTCGAATGGGTGCTGGGGGATCTCCGAGCCAAGTCGGCGATGCACGTGACCACCGAGATCGACGCCCACAGCGGCGCGCTGTACGCGCGCAACGCCTACAACACCGAGTTCGCCGATCGGGTCGCGTTCTTCGACGTGGACGACCCGAAGCGCACGCTGAGCGGCGACCGCACGGAATTCATCGGGCGCAATGGCACGCTCGCGGATCCCGCCGCCATGAATCGGTCGCGGCTTTCGGGAAAGGTCGGCGCCGCGCTGGATCCCTGTGCGGCGCTTCAGGTGAACTTCGACCTGGCCGACGGGCAGGAGCGCGAGATCGTCTTCCGGCTGGGCGTGGGGCGCAACACCGATGACGCCGGAAGCCTCGTGCAACGGTTTCGCGGCGCACCCGCTGCACGCCGCGCGCTCGAAGCGGTGTGGCACTACTGGAACCACACGCTGGGCGCCGTGCAGGTCGAGACCCCGGATCCGTCGATCAACGTGCTGGCCAACGGTTGGCTGCTGTACCAGACGCTGGCGTGCCGCGTCTGGGCACGCAGCGGCTACTATCAGTCGGGCGGAGCCTTCGGCTTTCGGGACCAGCTGCAGGACACGATGGCGCTGGTCCACGCCGAGCCCAGGCTGGTGCGTGCGCATCTGCTGCTGTGCGCGAGCCGCCAGTTCCGCGAGGGCGATGTCCAGCACTGGTGGCATCCACCGTCGGGCCGGGGCGTGCGCACCCATTGTTCCGACGACTACCTCTGGCTGCCACTGGCCGTGTGCCGGTACGTGACGAGCACCGGGGACACCGGGGTGCTGGACGAACCGGCGCACTTCCTCGAGGGCCGCCCGGTCGCTGCGGGCGATGATTCCTACTACGACCTGCCGGGCCGTTCCGACGAAGTGGCGAGCCTGTACGAGCACTGCGTGCGGGCGATCCGGCACGGGCTGCAGGTCGGCGCGCACGGCCTGCCGCTGATCGGCTCGGGCGACTGGAACGACGGCATGAACCTGGTCGGGATCCATGGCAAGGGCGAGAGCGTGTGGCTGGGCTTCTTCCTGTGCGAAGTGCTCAGGCAGTTCGCCGGGCTGGCACGGCTGCGCGGCGACCCGTCCTTTGCGCAACGCTGCGTCGACGACGCGGCCCGACTGCGCCAGAGCCTCGAGGACAACGGCTGGGACGGCCAGTGGTACCGCCGCGCCTACTTCGACGACGGCACGCCGCTCGGGTCGGCTGCCAACGCGGAGTGCGTCATCGATTCGATCTCGCAGAGCTGGTCCGTGCTGTCGGGCGCAGGCGACCCCGTGCGTTCGCGCCTGGCCATGAAGGCGGTCGACGAACGCCTGGTGCGCCGCGACAGCGCGCTGGTCCAGCTGCTCGATCCGCCCTTCGACCGGTCGGAGCTCGACCCCGGCTACATCCGGGGCTATGTGCCGGGCGTGCGCGAGAACGGCGGGCAGTACACCCATGCGGCGATCTGGGCGGCGATGGCGTTCGCCGAGCTGGGCGAGCGCGAGCGCGCCTGGGAGCTGATGACCCTGATCAATCCGGTGAACCACGCACGCTCGGCGTCGGCGGTCGCGGCCTACAGGGTGGAGCCGTACGTGGTCGCGGCGGACGTCTACGCGCTCACGCCGCACGTCGGTCGCGGGGGCTGGAGCTGGTACACCGGCTCGGCCGGCTGGATGTACCGGCTGGTCCTGGAGTCGCTGCTGGGCCTGAAACTGCAGGTCGACCGGCTGCACCTGGCCCCGTGCCTGCCCGCGGACTGGCAGGCCTTCAGGATTCACTATCGGTATCGCGAGACGGTCTATCACATCGACGTGTCGCAGGCGCTCGCCCGCGATGACGCAGAAGGCGCCGTGATGCAGGTGACGGTCGATGGCATCGGGCAGCACGACCGGGCGATTCCCCTGGTCGACGATCACCGCGAACACCACGTCGAGGTGACCGTGCGCGCCCGGTAGGCACACGCTGCCGGCCTGCGATGCGGGCGTCTCGAGTGGCCTCAGCCGGAACCCAGCATGCGCCGGGCGTCGACCCAGGCGTCGAACTCGGCGGCGCTGACGCCGCCCATCTGCAGCGCGGCGTCGCGCAGGGCGAGGCCGTTCGCGTGGGCGTGCTTGGCGATCCGGGCGGCGCGGTCGTAGCCGATGTGCGGCGCCAGCGCGGTGACGAGCATCAGCGAGCGGGCCAGCAGCTCGCGTGCGCGCTCGGTGTCGACCTCGATTCCCTCGACGCAGTGCGCGGCGAAGCTCGTCGTCGCGTCGGCGAGCAGGCGCAGGCTGTCGAGCACGTCGTAGGCGATCAGCGGCTTGTAGACGTTCAGCTCGAAGTGCCCCTGGCTCGCCGCGATGCCGATCGCCACGTCGTGCCCCATCACCTGCGCGCACACCATCGTCAGCGCCTCGACCTGGGTCGGATTCACCTTGCCCGGCATGATCGAGCTGCCCGGCTCGTTCTCCGGCAGACGCAGCTCGCCCAGACCGGCGCGCGGGCCGCTGCCCATCAGGCGGATGTCGTTGGCGATCTTGGTCA
>CAYGZN010000088.1:0-9698 GCA_964354355.1 uncultured Burkholderiaceae bacterium
TTGCCGGGCGACGTCGGACATCTTCACCGGCGCCGCCCGCGCCGTCACGCGCCGTCGAGGCGGATCTGCAGTTGCCCGGCCTCGACCCTCACCGCATAGGTGCGCAGCGGGTCGCAGGCGGGCGGCCCTTCGGGCCGGCCGGTCGGAATGTGGAAGCGGCCGTTGTGCATCGGGCACTCGATGATGTCGTCGAGCACGAAGCCGTCGGCCAGCCGGGCGACCTGGTGCGTGCAGATGCCGTCGGTCACGTAGTGCTGTCCCGCGATCCGGTACGCGCAGTAGAGGTGGCCCTCGAGCGACACCTCGACCACGTCGTCGTCGGGCACCTCGCTGACCGGGCACAGGGTCGTCCACATGGATCGCTCCAGCCCCCGTTCAGGCGCCGGCATTCGCCGACGGCGCCGCCCCCCGGTGCGTACCGGGAATCGGGTGGTGCACGAAGACCGTTGGATCGCGCCGCTGCGCGAGGATCGTGCGCACGATCTCGACGTGCGCGGCGAGCAGCCCCGGGCAGGGCTCGGGCAGCTGATCGCGGATCGCCGCGTTGAGCGCCGGCAGCGCATGGAACGGCACCGACGGGTAGATGTGGTGCTCGATGTGGTAGTTCATGTTCCAGTACAGCACCCGGCTCAGCCACGAGTTGGTCATCGAGCGCGAGTTCTCGCGGTGGTCGTACACGTCCTGGTTCATCGCCATGTGCTGCGTGGTGATGAACAGGAACACCCCGAACGCACCGGCGAACCGCGGAATGAAGAAGTAGAGCAGCGGCACCCAGGTCTGACCCACCACCGCCCAGGCGAGCAGCGCCACGTAGACCGCCAGCAGGATCCGGGCCTCGCGGATCATCGTCGGGACGGCGGTCGCCGGCACGTAGACGCGCTCGCGATCGACGATCCGCCCCAGCGCATGCCGCAGCGTCAGCTTCAGCCGCGGAAGGAACTCGACGATGCCGATCACGTCGCCGACGTAGGTCCGCAGCGACACCGGATTGCGGTAGCCCATCTGCGCGTCGACCTGCCAATGCCACGTGTGGGTGTGGTGATGGGAGTGCGCGAACCGGCGGTGCGTCGGCGACTCGCCCCAGACGAACGACGAGAACCACAGCACGGCCTCGTTGAGCCAGCGTGTGCGGAACGCCGTGCCGTGCGCGCATTCGTGCGAGGGCGCATAGGCGAACCCGAGCACCGCGCCGTAGGCGAGCACCGCGGGCACCAGCCACCAGGAGCCGTAGCTGGCATGGATGGCCCACCCGGTGGCCACGATCAGCACCAGCCAGACGCCCAGGAAGTACAGCCCCGGCGCGTCGGAGCGCTTCATCAGCCGCTTGAGTTCGGCGCGATCGATGCGCGGTTCCCACCACGCACTCCTGACGGTCTGCACCGGGGTCTGCGATGCCATGGCAAGCGCTCCTTTCGAGCTACTGTGCGGAGCATGGTATCGATACCATTTCGGCTCGTCAACAGACCGCACCCGATCACAACGGCGGGCCGCGCCCTCCCCCAGGTTGCCCCCGTACCGCGCGTTTGGCGGACCGCCGCGTCGAGCCTATCATCGACCCGACCCACCCCGCTGACCGTCATGACCCAGACCGACCTGTCACGCTTCACCTTTCCAACGACGATCCACTTCGGTGCCGGCGCACGCCACCTCGTCGGACCCCACCTTCGCGACGGCGGCCTGCGCCGGCCGCTGGTCGTGACCGACCGCGCACTGGCGCAACTGCCGCTGACCAGTGCGATGGTCATGGACCTGCAGGCCGCCGGGCTGGACGTGTCGGTCTACGGCGGCGTGTTCGGCAACCCGACCGGCAGCCAGGTGATGGGGGGTGCCGCGGCGTTTCGCGCGCACGGCGCCGACTGCGTGATCGGGCTGGGCGGCGGCGCCGCGCTGGACGTCGCGAAGGTCGTCGGCGTGCTGGCCACGCACCCCGGCGACGTGATGGAGTACGTGTGGGACCATCCACAGGTCCGTCCGATCGACCAGCCGCTGCCGTACTTCGTCGCGGTGCCCACCACCTCGGGCACCGGCAGCGAGGTCGGCCGCAGCAGCGTGATCAGCGAGGAGGACACCCACGTCAAGCGGGTGGTGTTCTCGCCGAGGATCCTGGCGCGGATCGTGTTCGCCGATCCGGAGCTGACGCTGGGCCTGCCGCCCGCGGTCACGGCCGCCACCGGCATGGACGCGCTGACCCACAACGTCGAGTCGTACCTGTCGCCGGCCTACCACCCGCTGTGCGACGGGATCGCGCTCGAAGGCACGCGCATCGCCGCGCGGGCGCTGGCCACCGCGGTGCGCGAGCCGGGCAACCTGGCCGCGCGCAGCGACATGATGATGGCCTCGATGATGGGCGCGATCGCGTTCCAGAAGGACCTGGGCGCCGTGCACGCGTGCGCGCACGCGCTGGGCACGGTGTGCGACCTGCACCACGGCCTTGCCAACGCACTGATGATCGACACGGTGATGGCGTGGAACCTGGAGGCCGTGCCGGCGAAATTCGACGAACTGGCGCACGTCGCTGGCGTGCGTGACGGGGGCACCGCGTTCGTGCCGTGGCTGCGCTCGCTGAAGGCGCAGATCGGCATCCCGCCGCGCCTGGCCACCGTCGGCGTGCGCCCCGAGCACGTGCCCAGACTCGTGGCGATCGCCGGTGGCGACGCGTGCCGCCTGACGAATCCGCGGCCGTGCGCACCGGCCGACTTCCAACGGCTGTTCGAGCAGGCCCTGTGACGATGCTGCAGATCCGCAACCCCGCCGACGGCTCGCTGCTGCGCGAGCTTGCGACCGACGATGCCGCATCCGTCGCCACGAAGGCCGCCCGCGCGCGCGCCGCGCAGCCCGCGTGGGCCCGCACCCCGCTCGCCGAGCGCAAGGCGTGCATCGCGCGGTTTCGCGCGTCGATCGTCGCGGAACTCGAGACCCTCGCGGCCACGCTGACCGCCGAGGTCGGCAAGCCGATCCGACAATCGCGAAACGAGCTCAACGGCCTGCTCGGGCGCATCGATTTCTTCCTGGACCACGTGGTCGCGAGCACCGCCGAAGAGACGGTCTTCAGCGACGCCGGCATGACCGAGGTGATCGGCCACGAGCCGCTGGGCGTCGTGGCCAACGTGTCCGCGTGGAACTACCCGTGGTTCGTCGGCGCCAACGTGTTCGTGCCGGCGCTGCTGACCGGCAACGCGGTGCTCTACAAGCCGTCGGAGTGCGCAACGCTGACCGGCCTGGAGATCGGCCGGCTGCTCCACGCGGCCGGCATCCCTGCGGACGTGTTCATCGTGCTGTTCGGCGCCGGCCCGGTCGGCTCGGCGCTGGTCGCGCAGACTCTGGACGGTGTGTTCTTCACCGGCTCCTACGCAACGGGAGCCCGGATCGCGTCGGTCGTCGGGCCGCGGATGGTGCGCATGCAGCTGGAGCTCGGCGGCAAGGACCCGACCTGGGTGCGTGCCGACGCCGACCCCGTGATCGCCGCCGAGTCGCTGGCCGACGGCGCGATGTACAACACCGGCCAGAGCTGCTGCTCGGTCGAGCGGATCTACGTGCACGAAGCCATCCACGACGCGTTCGTTGCGGCGTTTCTCGCCACGGTCGACGGCTTCAAGGTCGGCAACCCGATGGCCGAAGACAGCTACATCGGGCCGCTGACGCGGGCAGCGCAGCTCGACGTGCTCGACGCGCAGGTCGCCGACGCGCGTGCCTGCGGCGCGACGCTGCGCACGGGCGGCCACCGGCTGCCCGGGCCGGGCAACTGGTATGCGCCGACGGTCTTCACCGGCGTCGACCACACGATGGCGCTGATGCACGAAGAGAGCTTCGGGCCGATCATCGGCATCCAGAAGGTCGCCGACGACGAGACGGCGGTGGCGCTGATGAACGACACCCGCTACGGGCTGACCGCCGGGGTCTACACGAAGGACGAGGCCGCGGCCCGTTCGCTGCTGGCCCGCGTCAACGCCGGCTCCGTCTACTGGAACTGCTGCGACCGCGTCAGCCCCCGGCTGCCGTGGTCGGGCCACGGCCACTCGGGCGTCGGGCTCACGCTGTCGACCTACGGCATCCAGGCGTTCACGCGGACCAAGGCCTGGCACCTGCGACATAGGCCCTGAGCCCGATTGCGGGGGCGATGCGGCGCTGGTAGGCTCCGCGCATGGGATCGTTCACGTCGGCCCTGCTCGAGGCCCTGCTGTCCGCGGGGGTGGCACCCGATCGTGCGCGCACCGTGGTCGAGCTGTTCGACCGCTCGGTCGACGAACGTTACGGGCTGCACGCGCAGATCCTGGCGACCAAGCGGGACCTGGCGGACGTCGAGACCCGACTCACCCGGCACCTTGCCGAGAACTCGAGCCGCATCGCCGAGTGCAACGCGCGCATCGCCGAGTCGAAAGCCGACGTCATCAAGTGGATGCTCGCCGCGCTGACGGCTCAGACGGCGCTGATGGTGGGCGTCGTCAAGCTGCTGTGACGACCCCCGGGCCACGCCCCTGCGCGCGCAGCCGCGCGACGAATGCATCGACGATTCCCGCCAGCGTTCCCGCAAGCGGCTGCCCGTCGGGCTCCGAGAAGCCGTAGCGCGCGCGAACCACGGGGCGCCCGAGGGGCAGCAGCGCCGCCAGGTCGATCGGCGTGCCGGCCACCACGCACTCGGCCGACGATCCGTCGATCGTCTCGAGCAGCGACGCGAGCTGCTCCGGGCCGTAGCCCATCGCGGGCAGCACCGGCCCGATGTGCGGGTACTGCGCGTACAGCGCGGCGATCGACGCCGACGCCGAGGCCCGCGGGTCGACGATCTGTGCGGCGCCGCCCGCGAGCGCCGCGGCCAGGCCGGCGCCGTGCGGCATGCCGCCGTGGGTGATCGTCGGACCGTCTTCGACTACCAGCACGCGGCGGCCCTTCACCACGGCCGGATCGTCCAGTCGCACCATCGAGTTTGCGCGCACGATGCCCGCGCGCGGATTGATCGCCCGGATCGCGGCTTCCATCGCCTCGAGCACGGACGCCGGCACGGCATTCGCCTTGTTGACGATGGCGACGTCGGCCATGCGCAGCACCGCCTCGCCCGGATGGTGCGTGGCCAGCTGCCCGGGTCGCAACGCATCGGTGACGACCAGGTGCAGGTCGGGGCGCACGAACGGGAAGTCGTTGTTGCCGCCGTCCCACACGAGGATGTCCGCCTCGCGCTGCGCGTGCACCAGCACGTCGGCGTAGTCGACACCGGCGAACACGACGTTGCCCAGCTCGATGTGCGGCTCGTACTCCTCGCGCTCCTCCAGCGTGCAGCGGCCGCGCGCGAGGTCTGCCGGCGTCGCAAAGCGCTGCACCCGCTGCGCCTCGAGGTCGCCGTACGGCATCGGGTGACGCAGCACCGCGACCCGCCAGCCCGCCTCGCGCAGCCGCCGCGACAGCCAGCGCGCGACCTGCGACTTGCCACAGCCGGTGCGAACCGCGGACACCGCGACGACCGGCAGCGCACTGGCGAGCATCGTGCGCCCGGGGCCGAGCAGTTCGAAGTCGGCGCCGCATGCCAGCGCCGTCGACGCCCGGTGCATCACGTGCTCGTGCGACACGTCGCTGTAGGCGAAGACGACGCGCGCCACGGCATGGTGCCGGCACAGCTGCTCGAGGTCGGCCTCGTCGTGGATCGGGATCCCGTCCGGATACAGCGCACCGGCGAGCGACGCCGGATACCGGCGCGCGCCGATGCCCGGGATCTGCGCGGCGGTGAACGCGACCACCTCGGTGCCGGGATCGTCGCGATAGACCGTGTTGAAGTCGTGGAAGTCCCGGCCGGCCGCCCCGAGGATCAGCGTGCGCGTGCGGGACATCGGTGGCTTGCGGCGCGCGCGGCCGGGCGGCTCAGACCAGCACCCGCTCGATGCCGCCGTCGTTGGCCCGCGCGACGTACTCGGGCATCCAGTGCTCGCCCAGCACGTGCCGCGCCAGCTCCACGACGATGTAGTCGGCTTCGATGTCGGCGTCGTCAGCGAATCGCGACAGCCCCTGCAGGCACGACGGGCACGAGGTCAGCACCTTGACCGGCCCGCCGAAGCGCTGGCCGGCCGTGCCGCTGGGCGCCGCCTGGCGGCCGTCGCGCACCGCCGCTGATGCCGCACGGATCTCCTCTTCCTTGCGGAAGCGCACCTGCGTGGAGATGTCGGGCCGCGTCACCGCCAGCGTGCCGGACTCGCCGCAGCAGCGGTCGTTCTTCTCGACCCGGCCGTTGAGCTCGGCGTTGACGAGCGCGTTGACCACGGTGAGCGGCGCGTGCTGGCGGATCGGGCTGTGGCAGGGGTCGTGGTACACGTAGCGCGTGCCGGTCACGCCGTCGAGGCGCACCCCCTTGTCCATCAGGAACTCGTGGATGTCGACGATGCGGCAGCCCGGGAAGATCCGCTCGAACTGGTACGACTGCAGCTGGTCGTAGCAGGTGCCGCAGGACACGACGACGGTCTTGATGTCGAGGTAGTTCAGCGTGTTGGCGACGCGGTGGAACAGCACCCTGTTGTCGGTGATCATCTTCTCGGCCCGATCGAACTGGCCTGCGCCGCGCTGCGGGTAACCGCAGCACAGGTAGCCGGGCGGCAGCACCGTCTGCACGCCCACGTGCCAGAGCATCGCCTGCGTGGCCAGCCCCACCTGGGAAAACAGCCGCTCCGAACCGCAGCCCGGGAAGTAGAACACGGCCTCGGCGTCGACCGGCGTGCGCACCGGGTCGCGGATGATCGGCACGTAGCGCGCGTCCTCGATGTCGAGCAGCGCGCGCGCGGTCTTCTTCGGCAGCCCGCCCGGCATCTTCTTGTTGACGAAATGGACCACCTGCCCGCTGAGCGGCGCGCGGCCCTGCGTCGCCGGTGGCGCGGCGGTCTGCGCCTTCGCGGCGCGCTTGAGCAGGTCGTGGCCCAGGCGCTGCGCGCGGTAGCCCCAGTCGATCATCACCTTGCGCGCCAGGTTGACGGTCTCCGGGCGCGTTGCGTTCAGGAACAGCATCGAGGCGGCGGCCCCGGGGTTGAAGCGCTTCTGGCCCATCTTGCGCAGCAGGTTGCGCATGTTCATCGACACGTCGCCGAAGTCGATGTCCACCGGGCACGGCGACTCGCACTTGTGGCAGACGGTGCAGTGGTCGGCGACGTCGCCGAACTCGTCCCAGTGGCGGATCGAGATGCCGCGGCGCGTCTGCTCCTCGTACAGGAACGCCTCGACGAGCAGCGACGTCGCGAGGATCTTGTTGCGCGGGCTGTACAGCAGGTTGGCACGCGGCACGTGGGTCGCACAGACCGGCTTGCACTTGCCGCAGCGCAGGCAGTCCTTGACGGACGCCGCGATCGAGCCGATGTCCGATGCCTGCAGGATCAGCGACTCGGCGCCCATCAGGCCGAAGCTCGGCGTGTACGCATTGCGCAGGTCGCCGCCCGGCAGCAGCTTGCCGCGGTTGAATCGGCCCTCGGGGTCGACGCGCTGCTTGTAGGCGCGGAAGTCCCTGAGTTCGGCCTCGGTCAGGTACTCGAGCTTGGTGATGCCGATGCCGTGCTCGCCGGAGATCACGCCGTCGAGCGAGCGCGCCAGCCGCATGATGCGTGCCACCGCCTCGTTGGCCTGGCGCAGCATCGCGTAGTTGTCGGAGTTGACCGGGATGTTGGTGTGCACGTTGCCGTCGCCGGCGTGCATGTGCAGCGCCACGAACACCCGGCCGCGCAGGACCGTCCGGTGCGCCTCGACGCAGCGGTCGAGGATCGGCTTGTAGGCCTGCCCCGAGAAGATGCCGGTCAGCGGTGCCAGCAGCTCGGACTTCCAGGACACGCGGATCGTTCGGTCCTGCAGCAGGTGGAACAGCGTGACGCCCGGGTCGCGCGCGACGCGCGCATCGGCCTCGGGCAGCACAGCGGCCAGCCCCAGCTCGGCCAGCCGATCGCGCACCGAGCCCAGCGGCTCGTCGATGTGGCGCAGCAGGAACTCCCAGCGCGCGCGCACCGCGACGACCTGTTCGCGCGCCTCGGCGAGCCGGTGCGCCAGCAGCTCTTCCGGCAACGCGCCGCGTTCGCTGCGCGAAGCGCCTTCGGTCGACTTGCCCAGCGGCAGCTCGTGCGGGTCGGACGCGAACAGCAGGTCCAGCGCGTCGAGCACCTGCAGCTTGTTCAGCGTGGACAGTTCGATGTTGATGCGCTCGATGCCGTCGGTGTACTCGCCCATTCGCGGCAGCGGGATGACGACGTCCTCGTTGATCTTGAACGCGTTGGTGTGGCGCGCGATCGCCGCGGTGCGCGCGCGGTCGAGCCAGAACGTCCGGCGCGCCTCGGGGGAGACGGCCACGAAGCCCTCGCCCGAGCGCGCGTTGGCCAGGCGCACGACCTCCGAGGTGGCCCGCGCGACCGCATCCTCGTCCTCGCCGACGATGTCGCCGAACAGCACCATCTTGGGCAGCCCGCCCCGGCGCGACTTGGTCGCGTAGCCGACCGCGCGCAGGTAGCGCTCGTCGAGGTGCTCGAGGCCGGCCAGGATCGCGCCGAAGGGCTGCCGGTCGAGGTAGTCCTTGATCTCGACGATCGACGGCACGGCATCCTTGGCCTGGCCGAAGAACTCGAGGCACACCGTGCGCACGTGCGGCGGCATCCGGTGCAGCACCCAGCGCGCGCATGTGACGATGCCATCGCAGCCTTCCTTCTGAACGCCGGGCAGACCCGCGAGGAACTTGTCGGTGACGTCCTTGCCCAGACCCTTCTTGCGGAAGCGGTGGCCGTCGATCTCGAGCATCTGGCTGCGCAGCGGCTCGCCGCGCATCGCGCCGTCCTCGCCGAGGCGGTTCGGCTTGTACCAGTCGAGCCGGAACTTCGCGACCGCGACGTCGTGGATCTTGCCGCGGTTGTGCCCGAGCCGTGTGACCTCGAGCCAGTTGCCGTCGGGGTCGACCATCCGCCACCACGCCAGGTTGTCGAGCGCCGTGCCCCAGAGCACGGCCTTCTTGCCGCCGGCGTTCATCGCGACGTTGCCGCCGATGCACGAGGCCTCGAGCGAGGTGGGGTCCACCGCGAAGACCAGCCCGGCCGCGTCGGCCGCGTCGGTCACGCGCTTGGTGACGACGCCTGCTTCCGCGGTGATCGTGGGGACGTCGGCGTCGACGCCGGCCAGCTGCGTGAGCTGCACCGGTCCGAGCCCGATCAGCTTCTCGGTGTTGATGACCGCTGCCCGTGGCGTCAGGGGCACCGCGCCGCCGGTGTAACCGGTGCCGCCGCCGCGCGGGATGATCGTCAGGCCCAGCTCGATGCAGCCGGACACCAGCCGGGCGATCTCGCCCTCGCTGTCGGGGGTGAGCACCACGAACGGGTACTCGACGCGCCAGTCGGTCGCGTCGGTCACGTGCGACACGCGCGACATGCCGTCGAAGCGGATGTTGTCGCGCGCGGTCGCCCGTGCGAGGCGGCGCATCGTCTGCTGGCGCAGTTCCGCGATCCGGGCGAACTCGGCCTCGAAGCCGTCGACCGCGCGGCTGGCCAGCTCGAGCAGCCGCGCGACCTTTGCCGCACGCGCAGCGGCCGCGCGGTCCGCGGCCAGCGGGTCGACGCCCGCCAGGTCGGCGGCGGCCGTCTCGGGGCTTGCGTCGCGCCGCCGCTCGACCTCGCGCAGCCGGTGGCGCAGCGCCTCGACGAGCATGCGACGACGCTTCGGGTTGTCGAGCAGGTCGTCCTGCAGGTACGGGTTGCGGCGCACGACCC
>CAYGZN010000089.1:0-9697 GCA_964354355.1 uncultured Burkholderiaceae bacterium
GCCGACCCAGGCGACGGTCTTGCCGGCGATCGAGCCGCGCTGCTCGATGTACGTGAAGACGTCGGCCAGCACCTGGCACGGGTGGTACTCGTTGGTCAGCCCGTTGATGACCGGCACGCGCGAGTACGCCGCGAAGCGCTCGATGATCGACTGCTCGAACGTGCGGATCATCACCAGGTCGCACATCCGCGAGATCACCTGGGCCGCGTCCTCGACGGGCTCGCCGCGCCCGAGCTGGGAATCGCGGGTGTTCAGGAACACCGCGGCGCCGCCCAGCTGGTGCATGCCCGCCTCGAACGACAGCCGCGTGCGCGTCGACTGCTTCTCGAAGATCATCACCAGCGTGCGGTCGGCCAGCGCGTGGTAGGGCTGGTAGCGCTTGAAGCGCTCCTTGATGACCGCCGAGCGGCGGAACACGTGCTCGAGCTCGTCGCGCGTGAAGTCGTTGAACTGCAGGAAGTGCCTGGTCTGCATGCGGCGCCCGTCGGGTCGGTTCGGGCTCAGGCGGCGCGCGACTGCGGCTGCTCCAGCACGCGGCGCACGATCGGCGCCAGCGTCGCGACCAGCAGCTGCGCGTGCTCGGCCGTGTAGATCAGCGGCGGCAGCAACCGGATCACGCGCTCGGCCGTGACGTTCACGACGATGCCGGCCTCCAGGCCGAGCCGCACGACCTCGGGGCAGGGCCGGTCGAGCTCGATGCCGATCATCAGGCCGCCGCCGCGGATGTCGAGCACGCCGGCCAGGCCTGCCAGTTCGCGGCGCAGGCCCGAGGCGATCATCTCGCCGATGCGCGCGGCGTTCTCGAGCAGCCCGTCCTCCTCCATGACCGCAATCGTGGTCAGGCCGGCACGCATCGCCAGCGGATTGCCACCGAAGGTTGTGCCGTGGTTGCCCGGCTTGAAGGTCTCGGCGGCTACGCCGTGGGCGACGACGGCGCCGATCGGCACGCCCGAAGCGAGTCCCTTGGCCAGGGGCATGACGTCCGGGAGGATGCCGGCCCACTGGTGCGCGAACCAGCGCCCGGTGCGGCCGGTTCCGCACTGGACCTCGTCGATCATCAGCAGCCAGCCCTTGCGGTCGCACAGCTCGCGGACGCGGCGCAGGTACTCGGCGCGAGCCGGCTGGATGCCGCCTTCGCCCTGGATCGCCTCGAGGAACACGGCCACGACGTTGGGCCGCTCGCGCCCGATGCGCTCGATGGCGTCGACGTCGTTCAGCGGCACCCGCACGAAGCCCGGCACCAGCGGCTCGAAGCCCTTCTGGACCTTGTCGTTGCCGGTTGCCGACAGCGTCGCCAGCGAGCGGCCGTGGAACGCGCGCTCGTAAACGACGATCTCGGGCAGGTCGATGCCCCGGTTGTGGCCGTGCAGACGGGCGATCTTGATCGCCGCCTCGTTGGCCTCGAGCCCGGAGTTGCAGAAGAAGACGTTGGTCATGCCGGACAGGTCGACCAGGCGCTGCGCGAGCTGCTTCTGCAGCGGCACCTCGAACAGGTTCGAGCTGTGGATGATGCGCGATGCCTGGTCGGCGATCGCCGCGACCAGCCGGGGATGGTTGTGGCCGAGCGTGTTGACGGCGATGCCCGACAGCCCGTCCAGGTAGCGGCGCCCCGCGGTGTCGTACAGCCACGCGCCGTCG
Organism: uncultured Burkholderiaceae bacterium; assembly: GCA_964354355.1. Taxonomy (GTDB): domain Bacteria; phylum Pseudomonadota; class Gammaproteobacteria; order Burkholderiales; family Burkholderiaceae_E; genus CAYGZN01. The sequence continues at coordinate 1,639 of CAYGZN010000089.1, forward strand.
CCTCGCTCGAACGCCACGGGTTGCGGCGCGTAGGTCGACATCAGGGGGCGGCTGGCAGTCATCGTTGGGCCTCTTGGGGAGCGCAGGGCGAGCGCGAACGCTCGTCGCGGGGCGAGCAGGGACGCTCGATGCGAGCAGGGACGCTCGATTCTAGAGGACTTCGCAACGCATGACGAACGGCTCGCGAGGCCGCCTGCGGCCGACGCTATAATCGGTGCGACCGGGATGGCTGCGTCGCGACGGGCGCCCGCGGGTTCCGGCACGGAGCGCCATCGACCGGCGTTCGCCTCGCGCCGCGATGTCATCCGAGCCTCCGCCTGAGCCGACGCCCGATCGACTGCCAGGCAGTTCGCCGGGCGATCCGTCACCGAAGCTGCTCCCGGTCACGCTGTTCGATGCGCCGGACGCACCGTTCCTGATCGTCGGGATCACCGGCGCGGGCCGGCCTTTCAGGCCGAGCGACTGGGCCGACCGGCTGGCCGGCGTGATGGCATCGTTCCAGCCGCCGGGGACCGTGCGCAGCTCGCACCTGCACTACTCGCCGTACGTGGTGCCCAGCGTGCACGAGGGGCACAAGTGTGTCCGTGTCGACCCCGCGATCGCCGCCGTCGAACCGCTCGCGCTGACGTTCCTCGTGAACTTCGCGCGCGACAACGACCTGCGGATCGAACCGGCCGGCTGACTTCGTTCTGCGATGCAACCTTAAGACTCTGTCGTAAAGGCCTAAGCCGAAAGGCTATTTCAGAACAAAGTCCTTGCGCTCTTTGGGGGGCCTCGGGCTACAATGGCGAAGTCCAAGCGATTCCGCCCACGCCACGACCCGCGTCCGATGCCTCGACCGCCAGCGCCCCCGCACTCCGATGCCCCCGTTGCCGGCTCCGCACCCGCGCCGGCCTCGACGCAGCGCAACCCTGCGGCGCCCGATCCGCGCCCGGAGTACCGGGTGGCGGCGTTCGGCCTGGCCCACCGGTTCCAGCGCCTGCTCGAAATCGTGCTGCGGCACGCGCGCCACAACCAGTACCGGTTCGTGCTCGCGGGCTCGCGCGGGCCGGGCGACTACGACCTGGCGCTGGTCGACATGACCGCCAAGGGCGGTCCCGAGGTGGCCAGCACGCTGCGCCGCCTGCCCGAGTCGCGTCCCGTGGTCACCGTCGGGCGCCGCGGCGATCCGACCCGCGCCTGCGACGACCTGTTGCTGCAGCGCTTCACGATGAGCGTGCTGGACACCCTGAACCGGGTCGTCGATCAGAAGCTGCGCGCGGCAGGCTCCCGCAGCGCGGCGCGTGCCGGGGCCGGCTTGCCCGGGCCCGGATCCGGTGGCCCGCTCGATGCCTATGCGCTGCTCGGCCGGCGCCCGCGCGCGCTGATCGTCGACGACAGCCCCGTGGTCCGTCGGCAGCTCGCTCTGGCCCTGGGTCAGATGTCGATCGACAGCGAAGGGGTGGGCAGCGCGGCCGAGGCCATCGACGTGCTCGGCGCTCGCCACTACGAGCTGATGCTCGTCGACGTGGTCATGGCCGACCTGGACGGACTGCAGCTGACCCGGCGGGTCAAGGCCGACCCGGCGCTGCGCTCGATGCCCGTCATCGTGGTGACGACCCGCTCGTCGCTGCGCGACCTGGTGCGCGGTGCGCTGTCGGGATGCAACAGCTACCTGGTCAAGCCGGTGTCGCTACAGACGCTGCGCGAGACCGCCACGCGCTGCCTGCGCAAGTCGCTGGCGGGCGCGTCGCGCGAGCGGCTGGCCGTCGCCGACGGGTCGCCGACTACTTGACGCGGCTGCGGTATTCCGCGGTCCGCGTGTCGATCTCGATCCTGTCGCCGATGTCCACGAAGGCCGGCACCTGGATGCCGAATCCGGTCGGCTTGATGCGCGCCGGCTTCATGACCTTGCCCGACGTGTCGCCCTTGACGGCCGGCTCGGTGTATTCGATCTCGCGCACCACGGTGTTCGGCATCTCGACCGAGATCGCGCGGCCCTCGTAGAACACGACCAGGCAGGGCATGCCTTCCTCGACGTAGTTGACCGCGTCGCCCATGCTCTCGGCCTCGACCTCGTACTGGTTGTAGTCCGCGTCCATGAACACGTACATGGGCTCGGCAAAGTACGAATAGGTGACGTCCTTGCGGTCGAGCACCAGCAGGTCGAACTTCTCGTCGGCCTTGTACACCGACTCGGTGTTGGAGCCATTGAGCAGGTTCTTCAGCTTCATCTTGACCACGGCCGAATTGCGGCCGGACTTGTTGTACTCGGCCTTCTGCACGACCATCGGCTCGCTGCCGATCATCACCACGTTGCCGGTCCTGAGTTCCTGGGCGATCTTCATGTCGAATACGGTTCGGATGGTTCCGAAAACTGAAAAGTTAACTTGCCATTATAGCCTCTCCTGCACGAAACGCACCAGCCGCGACGCCAGGTCGCTGCCCGCCGCCTCGTGCCGGCGCACCCAGCGCTCGCTGGCTTCGCGCAGGGCCGGCCAGGCGGCCAGCCAGCGTGACGTGGCGGCGAGCAGGTCGCCCTCGAGGTTCCAGGCGTCGTGGACCCCCGTCAGTGCAGCGGCTGACTCGGCGTCCAGCCCGCTGTCGGCGGCCAGCCGTGCGAGGAACGCGCGCAGCTTGGGCCGGTGAGCGCCCTGGGCCTGCGGGTAGATCTGCCAGACCAGCGGGCGGGCGGCCCACAGCGCACGCACCAGCGAATCCTCGCCGCGCACGAGGTTGCAGTCGCAGCTCCACAGCAGCCGGTCGTAGTCCGCCTGCGACAGGAACGGGATGCCCTGCAGCACGGCGTTGCCGCGACGAACCGGGCCGGCCTCGCGCCCCGGGGCCACGATGCGCCAGGCGCGCGCCTGCCGACCGAACGCCTCGAGCAGCGCGTCGACCGGCGAGCCGGGGTAACAGAACAGCGACGCCAGCGATTCGCCCGCGCGCACGTCGACGCCCGCCTGCCCGAGCCACGCCTGGCGCTGCCGCGGATCGGCCTCGAAGGCGCGGCGGGTCGCGAGCAGCGCGGGCTCGCGCAGCAGCCCGCCGGTGCGTGGCGTGAAGCCGGGAAAGAAGAAGTGCTCGACCAGCCCGTCCGGCTTGACCGACGGCAGCCCGTGGCAGCCTTCGACCCAGTCCTCGGCCGACAGGTACTCCAGGTTCACCCAGACCGGGCGCCGGGTGCGCATCGCGCGACGATAGCCGGGCGGCAGTTCGCAGGCGAAGGCCGCCACGACGACGTCGGCCGGCACCTCGTCCTCGCGCCAGGCGTCCGCGCGCCAGTGAAGGACCTCCACGCCGTCGCAGGGCTGGTCGAGGCGCAGGTGCGGCACCAGCCGCTGCAGCGGCGCCGGGTCGTCGATCCACAGCCGCATCCGGGCCCCGAACGTGAGGGCCAGCTGGCGGGCGAGGCGCCAGCACACCGCCGCGTCGCCGTAGTTGTCGACGACGCGGCAGAAGATGTCCCAGCGGGCGGGCAGTGCGGCCTCGTCGCTCATCGGGCAAGTGTAGCGGCCGGCCGATGCCGCCGCGGGCTGATACAGTGGGCGCAGCCTGGCCGCCGCGCGCAGTGCGGGCAGACCAGCCTCGTTCGCAACGGAGCGCCTCGATGCAGATCACCCGCCTTGGACACACCGGCCTGAAGGTCTCGCGAATCTGCCTGGGCATGATGACCTACGGCAGCAGCAGCTGGCGCCCGTGGGTGCTGGACGAGGCGGCCGCGCGCCCGATCGTGCGCCGCGCGGCGGCGCTCGGCGTGAACTTCTACGACACCGCCGACATGTACTCGAACGGCCACAGCGAGGTCGTCACCGGGCGGCTGCTGCGCGAGATCTATCCGCACCGCGACGACTACGTGCTGGCCACGAAAGTCTTCTTCGACACCGAGTCCACCGGCAAGCCGCGGCCGAACCGGGCCGGGCTGTCGCGCAAACATATCCTGTCGGCGATCGACGCGTCGCTCGCGCGCCTGGGCACCGACCACGTGGACCTCTACCAGATCCACCGCTGGGACTACGCGACGCCGATCGAGGAGACGATGTCGGCGCTGCACGACGTCGTCAAGGCCGGCAAGGCGCGCTACATCGGCGCCTCGAGCATGTTCGCCTGGCAGTTCCTGCAGGCGCAGCACGCCGCGCAGCGGGCCGGCGGCACGCCCTTCGTGTCGATGCAGAACCACTACAACCTGCTGTACCGCGAGGAAGAGCGCGAGATGATTCCGCTGTGCCGGGACCTGGGCGTCGCGCTGATCCCCTGGAGCCCGCTGGCGCGGGGCTTTCTGGCCGGCAACCGCGGCCGGGCCGACCTGAAGGAGGGCGCGACCGCGCGCGCGCGCACCGACGAGTTCGCGCAGAGCATGTACTACCAGGACAGCGATTTCGACGTGGTGGCTGCGCTGTCGCGACTCGCTGCGCAGCGAGGCGAGTCCAACGCGCGGCTGGCCTATGCGTGGCTGCTGCACAAGGGCGTGACCGCGCCGATCGTCGGCGCAAGCAAGGTCGAGCACCTCGAGGACGCGGTGGCCGCGGTCGGGCTGAAGCTGCCGGCCGAGGACGTGTCGGCGCTCGATGCCGCGTACCGGCCGCACCCGGTGCTCGGTCACCAGTAGTCGGGGCCGGGCTCAGCGGCCCAGCAGCTCCTTCAGGCGGCGCAGGCTGCCCGAGTCGCCGCGCTTCTCGAACGCGATCGGCAGCGGCGACGCGCCCCATCGGGCGGAGCCCTTGAGTTCCCACACCGCATCCGGCCACGGCCCCGCCGACAGCCTGCGCAGCAGGGCGCCGAGGTCGGAGGCCGCCACGACGAACTCCACCGGCACCTCGCGACTGGCCGAGGCCGGCAGCGTGACGCGCTGCTCGGGGACCGTGCCGCGCGTGAACGGCTGGCCGAACAGCGCGAGCTCGAAGCGCACGTCCGACAGCGGGATGTCGATGCTGTTCGGGTTGTGGGCCTCGAGCCGCACGGTCATGCGCACGCGCTGAAGGTTCACCTCGGTCACCGACAGGTCGCTCAGCGTCACGGTCGGGGGCTTCAGGTCCGGGGGCGGGAGCAGCCCGCATCCGGCTGCGACGGCAAGCGCCACGCACAGGGCCGCCGACGTGCGCACCGCACGCCGCGCAGCAGCCAGGACACCCGCCAGACCCGCCGCGGCGCCGGCGGCGGCCACAGCAGCGGCCGCCGCAACGGCCACCGCCGGGGCGCCAACAACGGCCACGGCCGGGCCACGGGGAGCCATCGTGCAGGCCGGCGCTACGGCCGCTACAACCGCGACAGGCGCTGCAGCGCGAGCTTCAGCGTGTCGTCCTGCTTGGCGAAACAGAACCGGACGATGCCGTGCTCCACGGGCTCCTCGTAGAACGCCGACAGGGGGATCGCCGCCACGCCGATCTCGGTGGTCAGCCACTGCGCGAACTCGGCCTCGGGCAGGTCCGAGATCGCCCGGTAGTCGACCATCTGGAAGTAGGTTCCATCGCTCGGGAACAGGCGGAATCGCGTTCCGGCCAGGCCCGCCCGGAACAGGTCGCGCTTGTGCTGGTAGAACGCGGCCAGCCCCAGGTACGGGGCCGGATCGGCCATGTACGCGGCCAGGCCGTGCTGCACGGGCGTGTTGACCGTGAACACGTTGAACTGGTGCACCTTGCGGAACTCGGCCGACAGCGCGGCCGGCGCCACGCAGTACGCCACCTTCCACCCGGTCACGTGGTAGGTCTTGCCGAACGACGAGACCACGAAGCTGCGCGCCGCGAGCAGCGGGTAGCGGCAGGCAGACTGGTGCGGCAAGCCGTCGAACACCATGTGCTCGTAGACCTCGTCGGCGATGACGAACAACCCGTGCGCGACCGCGATCTGCTCGAGGCGGCGCATGTCGGCGTCGACCAGCGTCATCCCGCTGGGGTTGTGCGGCGAATTGACCATGATCGCCCGCGTGCGCGGCGTGACGGCGGCCTCGACGCGGTCCCAGTCGATGCGGAACGCTTCGGTCATCGGCACCCGGACCGCCACGCCGCCGGCCAGTTCGATGTTCGGAATGTAGCTGTCGTAGACGGGTTCGACGACGATGACTTCGTCGCCGGCGCGCACGACGGCCAGCACGGCGGTGAAGATCGCCTGCGTCGCGCCGGCGGTCACCGTGACCTCGGTGTCCCAGTCGTAACGGGCCCCGTACAGGCGGGCCACCTTGTCGGCGATCGCCTGGCGCAGCTGGGGCACGCCGGCCATCGGCGGATACTGGTTCAGGCCGCGGCGCATCGCGTCGGTGACCGCGTCGACCAGCTTCGGGTCGCAGTCGAAGTCGGGAAAGCCCTGGCCCAGGTTGACGGCCTGCTTCTCGGCGGCCAGCGCCGACATGACGGTGAAGATCGTCGTGCCGACCTTGGGCAGCTTGGTGACGATCGCCGGCGCAGCGGCGGGGTGCGGAGCGTTCATGGGGCGATTATAGGTGGCCCGGCACCTGGACCTCGATTCGCTGCACCCACCTGACGTGGCGGGGGCCGGGGCGCAGGTCCTGCAGCGAGCGAAGTCCCGGCAGCCCGTCCGAATCGAGCAGTTCGTCGTCTCCCTGGCGCAGGACCAGGATGACGCCGTCGCCGAGTCGGCTGTTGAAGAGCTCGCCCCATGAGAAGCTCACCTGATAGCCGTCGCGGGCGGTGACCAGAACGATCGCCCGTCGGATCTCGCGACGGTCGGAGGCCAGTCCTGCGCGCTCGAGCAACTCGCGCAGCGCAAGGCCCTCGTAACGCAGCGTCAGTGCAGTGTTCCGTCCGTCCTGCGCAAGGCTGCGGGTTTCGACGTATGCCTTGCGTGGCAAGGCCAGCAGCTGCGTTCGCGTCAGCAGCATCGGGCGCTCGACCCTGCCCACGACCTCGACCGTGGCCGTCGCAGCTGCGCCATCGGCCGCATCGGCCGCGTCAGGCGGGGCAGCGGCCGTCGCGGCCAGCGCCTGTGCCACGGCGCCCGCGGCGACGACCACCCGCAACCACTTCAGCCGGACACGCCCGGCCACCGGGCATCGGGCCGCGGTATCGGCACCCGGCGGGGTCACGGCTTGCCGAAGCCGAATCGCGCGAGCGTCGATTGGCCTTCCGGGCTCAGCAGCAACTCGACGAACTGAGCCGCCGAGGCCGGCGCGTCGCGTCGCACGGTCAGCCCGTAGGCCGCGCCAACCTGCAGTTCCGGCGGCACCGCGACGATCCCCAGCCGCGGCATCTCGCGTTGCGCGGCAACGGCATTCGTGCAGTAGGTCAGGAACACGTCGGCCTGCCCCTGATCCATCACCCAGGCGTAGGTCCCCACGCCGGGCGGGGGGCGCGGCGAATCGGGGCCGCCGGTCAACTTGAGCGCCTTGGCCTCGAGCGTGGCGAACGCGCCGGGACGCACCGAATCTGCCCGACGGAAAAGCGCCCACGCATAGTCCCCGGACGGATCGGCTTTCGGCGTCGAGGTGCCGAGCCGCACGTCCGGGCGCAACATCGTGTCGAGCAGTCCCGCGGAGGTAGTCGTGACGCCCGGACCGGTCAGCGCGCACAGCACGTTGCGTGCGAACACGACCGGAGGTTGCCACGGTCCCACGCGGGCAAGCCGTTGCGGGTGGTCGGTATCGGCGGATGCGAACACGTCGGCGGCTTCGCCGCGTTCGATGCGCTCTCTGAGCAGGCCCGAAGCACCGAACGTCAATGCCACGCGCCGGCCGGTGCGGGATTCCCAGTCGCCGGCGATGGCCGTCATCGCCTCCCGAAGGCTGCCGGCGGCGTACACCGCAATCGGTGGCTCGGTTTGCGCCTGCACTGGCTCGATGACGACGTCGATTCCCGAGATGGAAGCGGCGGCCAGCAACGCGACAAGGTTTCCGCGGAACCGCCGCGCGACGGTGGTTGCCGGGCTCACTTGACGGCGTTCGGGAAGAACAGCTGCTCGCCGCCGATCCGGTATGCGGCGATCGCGGCCTGTCCCGCCGGCGACACGACCCAGTCGGCGAACTTCTGCGCGTCGGCGACCTTCACGTGAGGGTGTTTCGCCGGGTTCACGACCATCACGCCGTACTGGTTGAACAGTCGGGTGTCGCCCTCGACCAGCACCGCGAGAC
>CAYGZN010000090.1:0-9667 GCA_964354355.1 uncultured Burkholderiaceae bacterium
AACTTCATCGGCGCCGCAGCCGCCGGCACCCGCGTAACGGGCGAGTGCACGGCCTTTCACAAGGGGCGCACGACGATGGTCTGGCAGACGCAGGTGCGCAACGAGGCCGGCAAGCTGTGCGCGGTCGTCACGCAGACCCAGATGGTGCTGCCGGGCTGACGCGGGCCGAGCGGCCCGGCGGCGCGTTACTTCTTATACGTATCCAGGCCGATCCGCTCGCGGGCCATCGCGGCCGCCACGGGGGCCGCGGCGGCGAGCCGTTCGACGAACGCCTTGTAGGCCGGCAGCGTGTCGGGGTCGATGCCAGCATACCCACCCCAGCGCAGCAGGGTCAACGCGTACGCGTCCAGGAACGACAGACGCTCGCCGAGCCAGTAGGGCGATGCGCCCGCGAGGTGATGCTGGATCCGCTCCAGTTGCGTCCGGTAGACCTTGGCATTGAAGCGCTTGATCTCCGCCTGCGTCACTTCACCGTCGGCGAAGGCGCCGGGCTTGAAGACGTGCGTGAACGTCGGGTGCACGGTGTTGTTCATCCAGGCCAGCAACGACATCGCCTGTGCCCGCTGCCACGCATCCGTGGGCAGCAGTCCGGCCTCGGGGAAGCGCCGGTCGAGGTAGTCGCAGATGGCGACGATCTGGGTCAGCACCCGGCCGTCGACCTCCAGCACCGGCACCTGCGCGTCGGGGTTCAGCGCGAGGTACGCGGGGGTCTTGTGCTCGCCCTTGTGCAGGCGGACCATGCTGGGTTCGAAGGGCTCGCCCGTGGCGGCCTGGATGGCTTCCAGCGCCACATGGGGCACGAACGAACAGGCGCCCGGCGCAAAATGCAGCTTGATCACGGTATGGCTCCTTGCGGCGTCGACGACGGGATGCGAACGGGTGCGAGCATACCGCAGGCGGCCTTCGAGCTGCGAGCTTGCCGCGGTTCCGGCTGATCTCGGGCCTGGCACCGCAACCCCCAGGGGCACGACATGCACGAAGATCGTTACGGACTGGCGCTGACGACCGCGTCGCATGAGGCGGCGAGCGCGTACCGCCAGGCGGCCGACGGCTTGCTGGCCGCCGCCGCTGGCGTCGACGTTGCGCTGCGCACGGCGCTGGCGGCCGATCCACGGTTCGCGCTGGCGCATGCCGCACAGGCCCGCTGGCTGGCGGCGCGGGGTCGTTCCGCCGAGGCGCGGGCCTCGATCGACGCCGCCGTGGCGCTGTCCCCGGCGGTCACCGCCCGCGAGCGCGGGCAGATCGAGGTGTTCCGCAGGATGCTGGCGGGCGACGCGCCCGGTGCGCTCGTGGCCGCCCGCGAGCACCTGGCCGGGTTTCCTCGCGACGCCCTCGTTGCGTCGGCGTGCACGGGCGTGTTCGGGCTGATCGGATTCTCGGGGCATCGCGACCGCGAGGCGCAGCACCTGGCGCTGCTCGACGGGCTGGCCCCGCACTACGGCGACGACGGGTGGTTTCTGGCAGCGCACGCGTTCGCAATGGTCGAGACCGGTGACTGGCCGCGCGGCCGCCCGGTCGCGCAACGCGCGCTGCAGCTCAACCCCTCCAGCGCCAATGCCGCGCACGTCTGGGCGCACGTGCTCTACGAGGCCGGCGAACTGCCGGCCGCCCGCGCGTTCCTGGTCGGCTGGCTGGCCGGCGATGCGCCCGATGCGCCGCTGCATGGACACCTGTGGTGGCACGTGGCCTTGTCGGAACTGGCCGCGGGCCGCTACGAGGAGGCGGCCGGGCGGCTGGCGATGCAGCTGAGCCCCGCGCTCGCTCAGGGCCTGCCGATCAACACCTTCACCGACGCCGTCTCGCTGCTGTGGCGCCTGCGCCTGGCCGGCAGGCACGACGACGCCAGCGCCTGGCGCGAGGCCCTCGAATTCGGGCGCCGGCACTTCCCGAAGCCGGGTGTGTTCGTCGACGTGCACCTGGCGATCGCGGCGGCCGCCGCCGGCGACGAAACGGGGTTCCAGGCCCTGCTGGGTTCGCTCGAGCGCGCGGACGAGGCGGGTGCGCTGGTGGCGGGTCCGGTGGTGCCCGGGCTGGCACGCGCGACGCACGCGGCCGTCAGTGGCGACTGGCCCGCGGCGGCGGCGCTGCTGGAGCGCTGGATGCACGAGATCGTGCGCATCGGTGGCAGTCGCGCCCAGCGGGACCTGTTCGTTCACACGATCGAGCGGGCGCGCGAATTGCGTCACGCAGCATCTGCTCGAGGTTCGGATAACATCCCCGGCTGATGCCGCTCGAGGTCGGGAAAATGGATCGTGTCGATACCGTGGTCGTGGGCGCCGGCGTGGTCGGCCTGGCGATCGCGCGCGAGCTCGCCCGGGCGGGCCGCGAGGTGCTGATCCTGGAGGCGGCCGAGCGCTTCGGCACGCAGACGTCGGCGCGCAACTCGGAGGTCATCCACGCGGGCATCTATTATCCGGTCGGTTCGCTGAAGGCGACCCTATGCGTGCGCGGCAAGCAGATGCTGTACCGGTACTGCGCCGAGCGGGGGGTTTCGCACCGGCGCATCGGCAAGGTGCTGGTCGCGAGCGACGACAGCGAGCGGGCCGCGTTGCAGGGCTACGCAAACAGGGCGGCGGCCAACGGCGTGCCGCTTGCGCCGCTGACCGGAGCCGAGGTCGCACGGCTCGAGCCCGCCGTGCGCGCCGTGGCCGGCCTGTGGTCCGACAGCACCGGCATCATCGACAGCCACGGTCTGATGCTGGCGCTGCTCGGCGACGCCGAGCAGGCCGGTGCGACGCTGGTCACGCACACGCCGGTCACGGGCGGGCGCGTCGAGCCCGGCGGCATCGTCATCCACACCGGCGGCGCGGATCCGCTGACGCTGCAGTGCCGGACGCTGGTCAACTCGGCCGGGCTCGCCGCGCAGCGGCTGGCCGCCTCGCTGCAGGGTCTGCCGGCCGCGGCCGTGCCGCCGACGTTCTTTGCCAAGGGCCACTACTTCACGCTGGCGGGGCGCGCGCCGTTCAACCACCTGGTCTACCCGATGCCCGACAACGCCGGCCTCGGGATCCACGTGACGCTCGACCTGGGCGGACAATGCAAGTTCGGTCCCGACGTGACCCGATGGCTCGACACGCCCGACTATGGATTCGAGCCGGGGCTCGAGGACAAGTTCTACGGCGCGATCCGTCGCTACTGGCCGGACCTGCCCGACGGCGCGCTGCAGCCGGGTTACACCGGCATCCGGCCCAAGGTCACCGGTCCGGCCGAGGCGGCGGGTGACTTCGTCATCGCCGGGCCGCAGGACCACGGCGTGCCGGGACTGGTCAACCTGTTCGGGATCGAGTCGCCCGGGCTGACGTCGTCGCTGGCGATCGCCAAGCGGGTGGCCACGCTGCTGCAGATGCCGGTGGCTGCCTGAGGGCTCGCCCGACCGATCGTTTCGGGCGGATTGCGCGGCGCAGCATCGCCGCGACAATCGCCGTCCTGTAACATCCGCCTCCTATAACGAGGGGCTTCGAGCGCCCCACACAGGAGATACCCGGATGGATGGATCGATCGTTCGACGCGCGGCCGTGGCCGCCATGCTCTGCGCGGCATCGGCGAGTGCCTGGTCGGTGACCGAGGTCCAGTTCTGGCATTCGATGGGCGGGGCGCTCGGCGAGCGCGTCAATGCGCTGGCCGACCGGTTCAACAAGAGCCAGTCCGACTACAAGGTCGTCGCGGTCTACAAGGGGACTTATCCCGAATCGATGGCAAACGCCGTTGCGGCATCGCGCGCCGGCAATGCGCCGCACGTCGTGCAGGTCTTCGAGGTCGGCACCGCGACGATGATGGCCTCCAAGGGCGCCATTGTGCCGGTCGAGCGGGTCATGAAGGAGGCGGGCGAGAAGTTCGACCGCGCCGGCTATGTCCCGGCCGTCGCCGGGTACTACACGACCCGCCAGGGCGAGATGCTGTCGTTCCCGTTCAACAGTTCGACGACGATCTTCTATTTCAACCGCGACGTGTTGAAGGCAGCCGGTGTCGACAAGGCCCCGGAGACCTGGCAGGAGGTCGGCCTTGCCGCCGCCAAGATCAAGGCGTCGAACGCGTCCAAGTGCCCGTACACGACGAGCTGGCCGAGCTGGGTCCACATGGAGAACTTCTCCGCGTGGCACAACGTGCTGTTCGCGACCGAGAACAACGGTTTCGGGAGCCTCAAGGCCCGCCTGGCAATCGAGACGCCGTTGCATGAGCGGCACCTGAACACGCTGGCCGACTGGTCGAAGAAGGGCTACTTCAGCTACGCCGGGCGCACCAGCGAGGGCGACGCGAAGTTCACCAGCGGCGAATGCGCGATGTTCACCGGCAGCTCATCCGCCTACGGGGGCGTCAAGCGCAACGCGAAGTTCAACGTCGGCATTTCCAAGCTGCCGTACTACTCCGACGTGGCCGGCGCGCCGCAGAACACCGTGATCGGCGGCGCGAGCCTGTGGGTGATGGCCGGGAAGAAGGCCGACGAGTACAAGGGCGTGGCAAAGTTCTTCTCGTTCCTGTCGCAGCCCGAGGTGCAGGCCGAGTGGCACCAGGAGACGGGGTACCTGCCGCTGACGATGGCCGCCTACGAGATGACCAAGAAGTCCGGCTTCTACGAGAAGAACCCGGGCCCGAACATCCCGGTCGAGCAGATGATCATCAAGACCACCGACAAGTCGCGCGGCGTGCGGCTGGGCAACATGCTGCAGATCCGCAACGTCGTCGAGGAGGAGATGGAGGCCATGCTGGGCGGCAAGCAGGATGCCAAGCAGGCGCTGGCCAAGATGACGAGCCGCTCCAACGACCTGCTGGCACGCTTCGAGCGCACCGCCAAGGAGTGAGCCGCCGGCGGTGGGCCGCGCGCGCTCACCGGGGGCGGGCACGGCCGATCCCGCGGGACCGACGATCGGCACCCGATGGAAAAGCGAGTCGTCTTCCGCTCCCGCAGCCTGCCCTGGCTGCTGATGCTGCCGCAGCTGGCGATCGTGCTGGTGTTCTTCTACTGGCCGGCTGCGCAGGCGGTGTTCCAGTCGGCGTTCGTGCAGGACGCGTTCGGCGGCAACCTGGAGTTCGTCGGGCTGGAGAACTTCCGGACGCTGTTCGCGGATCCGCTGTACCTGAACTCGATGCGCGTGACGTTCGTGTTCGCGCTCGCCGTGTCGGTGCTGGGCCTGAGCGTGAGCCTGGTGCTGGCCTACTTCGCCGACCGGGCGCTGCGGGCCAAGCTGCTGCTGCGCACGCTGCTGATCTGGCCCTATGCGGTGGCGCCCGCGGTGGCCGGCGTGCTGTGGATGTTCATGTTCTCGCCGTCGCTGGGCATCGTGACCCATTGGCTGCGCGGATTGGGCGTCACGTGGAACCACGTGCTCGACGGCAACCAGGCGATGCTGCTGCTCGTGTTCGCCGCGGTGTGGAAGCAGATCAGCTACAACTTCGTGTTCTTCCTCGCGGGCCTGCAGTCGATTCCCAGGTCGATGTACGAGGCGGCCGCGATCGACGGCGCGAGTCCGTGGACCACGTTCACGCGCATCGTGGTGCCGCTGCTGTCGCCGACCACGTTCTTCCTGTTCGTGGTCAACATCGTCTACGCGTTCTTCGACACCTTCGCCATCGTCGACGTGGTCACCGGCGGGGGGCCCGGCCAGGCGACCGAGATCCTCGCCTACAAGGTGTACCACGACGGATTCAAGGGGCTGGACATCGGCGGTTCGGCGGCGCAGTCGGTGGTGCTGATGGGCATCGTCGTGGGCCTGACGGTGATCCAGTTCCGGTTCATCGAGCGGCGGGTGCAGTACTGATGCCGGCCTTCGCGCGGCGGGGCTGAGGGCGGCACGTGGTCGAGCGCAGCCGCTTCCTGGACGCACTCACCTACGTGGTGCTGTTCGTGGGCATCGCCGTCATCGTGCTGCCGCTGTACATCGCGTTCGTCGCTTCGACGCAGACGCAGGAGCAGGTGATGGCCGCGCCGATGTCGCTGGTACCCGGTGACCGCTTCGCGCAGAACTACCGGGAGGTGCTGGGCACCGGCGCGGGCTATAACACGGCGGCCGTCTCGAGCATGGTGTTCAACAGCCTGGTGATGGCGCTGGCGATCGCGTTCGGCAAGATCGCGGTCTCGCTGCTGTCGGCGTTCGGACTGATCTACTTCCGGTTTCCGCTGCGCGGGCTGTGCTTCTGGCTGATCTTCGTCACGCTGATGCTGCCGGTCGAGGTGCGCATCATGCCGACCTACCAGGTCATGTCGGACCTCAAGCTGATCAACAGCTACGTCGGGCTCACCTTGCCGCTGATCGCGTCGGCCACCGCCACCTTCCTGTTCCGCCAGTTCTTCCTGACTGTTCCCGACGAACTCGCCGAGGCGGCCCGCATCGACGGCGCCGGGCCGATGGCGTTCTTCCGCCACATCCTGCTGCCGCTGTCGCGCACCAGCATCGCCGCGCTGTTCGTGATCCAGTTCATCTACGGCTGGAACCAGTACCTGTGGCCGCTGCTGGTGACCACCGACGAGTCGATGTACACCGTGGTCGTGGGGATCAAGCGGATGATCACCGGCGGCGACGCCGCCACCGAGTGGCACCTCGTGATGGCGACCGCGATGCTGGCCATGGTGCCTCCGATGCTGGTGGTGGTGCTGATGCAGAAGTGGTTCATCAAGGGCCTGGTGGACACCGAGAAATGAGCGGTGGCGCGATCGAAGCCAGGCGTCTGCCAGCCTGGGACGTGAGCTTCGGGAACTGGCCGTACCCGCGGCTGATCGCACATCGCGGTGCGGGCCTGCTGGCTCCGGAGAACACGCTGGCGGCGCTGCGCGTCGGCGCGTCGTTCGGCTACCGCATGTTCGAGATCGACGTGAAGCTCAGCGCCGACGGCAAGCCGGTGCTGCTGCACGACGCGACACTCGAGCGAACCACCGACGCGCAGGGCCCGGTCGGCGAACTGAGCCTTGCGCAGATCGCGCAGCTGGACGCCGGTTCCTGGCACAGCGCGGCCTTTGCCGGCGAGCCGGTGCCGCTGTTCTCGAACGTGTGTGCCTGGCTGCGCGCCAACGACCTGATGGCCAACGTCGAGATCAAGCCGGTGCCAGGGCGCGAGGCGGAAACCGGCGCGGCCGTGGCGCTCGCGGCTGCGCACGCGTGGCTGGGGCGGGCGGTGCCGCCGCTGCTGTCGTCGTTCTCCGAGGACGCGCTGGCCGCGGCGCTGCGCGCCGTGCCGCGGCTGCCGCGGGCGCTGCTGCTGCACCGGGTGCCCGACGACTGGCTCGAGCGGCTCGAGCGGCTGGAATGCGTGGCGCTGGACGTGAACCACGAGGCGTTGACAGCCGATACCGTTGCGCGTGCGCACGGCGAGGGGTACCGGGTGCTGGCGTACACGGTCAACGATCCGGCGCGCGTGGCCCTGCTGCAGGAATGGGGTGTCGACGCCGTCATCACCGACAGCGTCGACGTCGTGCCGCCGCAGTGACCGGGGGTGCGCGTGCCCCGAGGCCGGTGCAGCAGGCCGCGTCGGCGGCAGCGCCGCGCCCGCTGCCGCGACTCAGCGCCGGTTGACGAGGTAGATGCCCGCGGCGATCAGCGTCGCCGCGGCGATCAGCGACGGCGTCAGCGTCTCGCCGAGCAACACCGCAGCGAACGCCACGCCGAACAGCGGTGTCAGGAACGTGAAGGCGGACAGGCTGGCCGCGGAGTACCGCTGGATCAGCAGGAACCAGCCGAGGTAGCTGAACGAGGCGATCACGAACACCTGATAGGCCAGGGCCGCGACCACGACGGGCGTCAGCGCGAACACGCCCGGCTCGCCGACGGCCAGCGACCAGGCCGGCAGCACGGCTGCGGACACCACCAGCTGGAAGAGCAGCGTGCGCTCGGGCTGCTCGGACCGCAGCGGCGTGGCCTTGACGATCAGCGTCGTCATCGCCCACATGAAGCCGGCCGCCAGGCACAGCAGGTCGCCGCGCCAGTCGCCCTGGCCCGGGCCGCCGCGCGCGGACAGCGCGAGCCCGACACCGGCGAGCGCCAGCAGCAGGCCGCCGACCCGATAGCGGTTGAGCCGGTCGCCGAGCAGCAGGTGGCCGCCGATCGCCACGAAGAACGGCGCCGAGTAGATCAGCACGGTGCCGCGCGCCGCGGTAGTCAGCGCCATGCCGGGGTAGAAGCAGACGAACTCGAGCGCGAACGCCAGCCCGATCAGCAGCCCCCAGCGGGCCATGCCGGGCGCGGGCCGCAGCGCGATGCGCCGGTGCCGCATCCACACGCACAGCACCAGTGCTGCGCCCACCGAGCGCAGGCCCGCCTGCCAGATCGGGGAGATCCCCGTGGCGCCGATCTTCACCGAGACCTGGCCCAGCCCCCACAGCGCGCACAGCGTGACCATCAGCAGCGCCGCGCGGGCCTCCACGCGGGCGCCCGCCAACCCGTGCGCGGGTTCGCGCGACGGGGAGTTCGTCGCCGCGTCGGACGCGGGGCCGGTCACGCCGAGCGTATCCGCGCGACGGCGCCGCGCCACGCGTTCATGCGGGCGTCGGCCTCGTCGCGGGTGATCGCCGGATCGAAGCGTCGATCGACCTGCCAGTTGCGCGTCACGTCGTCCGGGCCGCGCCAGAACCCCACGGCCAGCCCGGCCAGGTAGGCGGCCCCCAGCGCGGTCGTCTCGCGCACGCGGGGGCGGATCACCGGTACGCCCAGCAGGTCCGCCTGGAACTGCATCAGCAGGTTGTTCGCCGAGGCGCCGCCGTCGACGCGAAGTTCGGTCAGCGGCTTGCCCGCATCGCGCTGCATCGCGTCGAGCAGTTCGGCGCTCTGGAACGCGATGGCCTCGATTGCCGCCCGAGCGATGTGCGCGCGCGTGACGCCCCGGCTCAGCCCGAGGATCGCCGCGCGCGCGTCCGGGTCCCAGTAGGGCGCGCCCAGTCCCGTGAAGGCGGGCACGAACGTGACGCCGCCTGCGTCGGGCACCGACTCGGCCAGTGTCTCGACGTCGGACGAGTGCGCGATGACGCCGAGTCCGTCGCGCAGCCATTGCACGACGGCGCCGGCGACGAACACGCTGCCTTCGAGGGCGAACTGCCGCCGCCCGTCGGCGGCCTGCCACGCCACGGTGCTGATCAGTCCGTGGGCGGACGCCTGAGGCGCGTCGCCCGTGTTCATCAGCAGGAAGCAGCCGGTGCCGTACGTGTTCTTGGCCATGCCCGGGGCGAAGCAGGCCTGGCCGAACAGGGCCGCCTGCTGGTCGCCGGCGATTCCCGACAGCGGCAGCGGCCGTCCCTCCACGACGACCTCGCCGATCGGTCCGCTCGAGGGCCCCACGCGCGGCAGCATTGCGCGCGGCACGCCGAACAGCGCCAGCAGCGCGTCGTCCCAGTCACCGGTGGCCAGGTCGTAGAGCAGCGTGCGGCTGGCGTTGGACGCATCGGTGACGTGCAGCCGCCCGTCGGAGAGCTTCCACGCGAGCCAGCTGTCGATCGTGCCGAAGGCCAGTTCGCCGCGCTCGGCGCGCCCGCGTGCGCCGGGCACGTGCTCGAGCAGCCAGCCGATCTTGGTGCCGCAGAAGTACGGGTCGAGCACGAGGCCGGTGCGCGCGCGCACCAGCGGCTCGTGGCCCTGGTCGCGCAGCGCGGCGCAGTGCGCGGCGGTGCGGCGGTCCTGCCAGACGATGGCGCGGGCGATCGGGTCGCCGGTGGCACGGTCCCAGACCACCGTCGTCTCGCGCTGGT
>CAYGZN010000091.1:0-9630 GCA_964354355.1 uncultured Burkholderiaceae bacterium
GGGCGGCGGGAGCAGTGGGCGCGGCGTCCTGCTTCATCGCGGGTCGTGCGCCGCGGGCGGCGTCACGTGGGTACGCGTCGCAGCATCTCCAGGCCGATCTTGCCGGCGGCGATCTCGCGCAGCGCGGTCACGGTGGGCTTGTCCTTGCTGTCGACCTTGGGGGTGTGCCCCTGCGCGAGCATGCGCGCGCGGTAGGTCGCGGCGAGCGTCAGCTCGAAGCGGTTGGGCACCAGTTTGAGGCAGTCTTCGACGGTGATTCGGGCCATGTGGGATCCTGGAGGTCGTGTCGATCAAGCGGTCGGTTCGACGGGGGCAGCCATGCCCAACTCCACGAACAGGTCGGTGTGCCGGCGATGCTGCTGCGCAAAGCGGCAGCGAGCCGCGACGGCGATCCCGATCAGTTCCTGGCAGGCCACTGCAAAGTCTTGATTGATAATAACATATTGGCATTCGTTTGCGTGTTCCAGCTCGCTGCGGGCGGTCAGCAGACGGCGCTCGATGACGTCCGGCGTGTCCTGGCCGCGGGCGGTCAGGCGCTCGCGCAGCACGGCCAGCGAGGGCGGCGCAATGAACACCGAGATCGCCTGCGGATACGCGCGGCGGATCTGGGCGGCGCCCTGCCAGTCGATCTCCAGCACGATGTCGACGCCCCGGGTCATCTGCTGTTCGATCCAGGAGCGGGACGTGGCGTAGAAATTGCCGTGGACCTGAGCCCACTCGAGGAACTCGCCGCGGTCACGACGCGCCAGGAACTCCTGCGCCTGCACGAAGTTGTAGTCGGTGCCGTCGGCCTCGCCGGGCCGGGGTGCCCGCGTGGTGAACGACACCGACAGGCGCATGCTGCGGCGCTCGGCCAGCAGCGCCCGCACCAGGGACGTCTTGCCGGCGCCCGAGGGGGCGACGACGATCAGCAGGCTGCCGCCGTAGGTCTGTGCCATCCGTCACTCCAGGTTCTGCACCTGAACTTCGCCTGCGAATCCAAGTGCCCGTCGTGCCTTCATAAGTGCCTGTCGTGCCTTCATATTTCGTCTGCCTCGCCCCGAAAACCCCACGACGAACCCCGCATGTCGAACACGTCGCGCCGAGACTCGTCGTCGGCGGAGCGTGCAGCCCCGTGACTGTAGCGCGTGCCGTCGCGGTACAGACGGCCTACGACGCGGCGCGCACGCCAGGTGCGCGAGGTCGTCGAAAGACGCACAGCCTGATCGGTCATTGCAGCGAGGGGCCCGGGGTCAAGTCGATCCCCCGCATGGCGGTGTCCACCTTGCTCGGCCAGCGCCGAGGCAAGTCCGGGCCCCAGCTGTTCGCTGACGAGACTGGCCAGCCGCTGCCGGACGGTCTTTCTCCACTTCTGCTCCCGGCTGAGCGACGCGTGCCAGGGTGACTCCGTCTTCTCGACGAGATGCGGCGCGATGCCGCCAATGCCGCAGGTGGAGTCCACGTCCTTCTCGAGCCGGTGCGCCGGGCGTCCCGACCGTTGTGCCGCGGCGAGCAGCGCGTCGCGCTGATCCGCACGCGGCAGTGCAAGGAATTCAGGCACGTGTCTCCAGGGTACTGACCTGGCTGGCGAGCCACGTGGGCAGGCGCGCGCGGGCGTTCGCGACGGCCTGCAGTTCCGACGCCGGCAGCCTTCGCCTGAGCTGGCCGAGTGCAGCCTCGGAGCGCGAGGGCCCCACCCAGGCCAGCGAACGGATGACTTCGCCGGCGGCTTGCCCGGGGTGGAGCAACTGCCAAGGCGGGGCATGGCGCAGTTCGACCGTCTGCGTACCGAGCTTGAGCTTGCGGCTGCGACCGGAGGTCAGGAAGATCTGGCGCACCGGAACCTGAGTCGTCAAGCCCGGCGCATTGGCTGCCGCAGCGCCGTTGCCGACGACCGTTTCGCCTCGCTGGCTGGCCCACTCCTGAACCACCTTGGCGACCTCCGGTGTCCGCGCTCCGAGTCTGCCCTGGACGGGCCGGACATACACGCCACGCCCTGCACGTCACAGCGCGCCGCTGCGAGCCAGACGCGACAGCGCCTGATCGATCGCAGCCCGGCTGCCCAGATGCAGCAGGGCCTTGGCGGACAGGCCTGCGCCGTCCGGCAGCGCGGCGGCGTGCGTCAGGACCTGCTGGGCGAGGCTGGACACGGTGATTCCTGGGTTGTCAGAAGTATCAGTCAGTTTCTGACACCTTTCAAGCAAGGCTGACCGGGACCACCTGGGAGCCGCTGTGAGGACGCCCGGTGCCGGGCCGCAGCGCCAGCAAGGGCGCGATGGTCCGGGTCGACGAGGCCGGACAGACCACCGGCCACGTCGACCCGTTCGTCACGTGATCAACGTGGCGCGTCGCCGGCGGCCTTGCCCAGTTCCTGCGCCGCCTGTGGCGACAGGCCGCGCACCACCAGTTCGCGTTGCGGCTTCGGCACCTCGATGCCGGCTTCGGCCAGGCTGTCGCGGATCTTCATCGCCAGCTCGGTGCGCACCGCGACCCAGTCGGCGATGTCCGTGGTCCAGACGCGCACATTGAAGAGCAACTCGCCCGGCGCCAGGCCGGTCATGATCACGGCCGGCGCCGGCGAGGGCGCGACGCCGTTCACCGCGTGCGCGGCGGCCAGCAGCACCTCGATCGTGCGCTCGGGCGCGGTATCGAAGCCGGTGTTGATGTTCATCGTGACCCTGCGGCGCGTGCCGTTGAGCGTCCAGTTCACCAGCTTGTCGGCCAGCAGCATGCCGTTCGGCACGACCACGTCGGCGCCGTCGAAGGTGGTGACGATGGTGGCACGCAGGCCGATCTCGCGAACCGTGCCTTCCATGCCTGAGACCTCGACCGTGTCGCCGCGCTGGATCGGCCGCTCGAACATCAGGATCAGCCCGGAGACAAAATTGCGCACCACGTCCTGCAGGCCGATACCGATACCCACGCCGAGCGCACCGAACACCAGCGTCAGCTGCCCGACCTGGAAACCGGCCGCGGCCAACGCGGCCAGCAGCCCGACGAACAGGATCAGGTAATAGCTCAGCGACGAGATGCTGTTGCCCACGCCGCGAGGCAGCGCGAGGCTGGGCAGGATGTCCTCGGCCAGCACCTGGCGGATCGTCTTGGCCAGCCAGAACGCTGCCCAGGTCGCAGCAGCGAAGGCTACCAGGCTGCCCAGGCTGAGCACCAGTTCGCCGAGCTTGAACTCGTGCGTCAGCACCGCCTTCACGAAGGACGACACCGGACGATAGACTCGGAAGGACTGCAGCGTGAACAGCAGCCAGGCCACCACAAGCGCACTGCGCCCGAGGTTGAGCACTGCCGGGCCCAGCGACGTCGCGTAGCGCGCCGACAATCGTGCCGCCGTCGGCCCGGCCAGCAGCACCTGGAACAGTGCGAGCACCACCTTGCTGCTCGCATACATGGCCAGCGCCGCGTAACTGCTGTCGAGCGTGGCCGACACCAGCATCGACGACAGCGAGACGTTGCCCAGCAAGTTGGACACGGCCGCCACGATCAGCACGATGCATGCCAGCGAGGTCACGATGCGCCAGCTGCGGGTCTGGAACTTGTTTTCGTCGGGCTCGCCGCGACGGCGCATGGGAAGGATGTGCCATGCCAGCGCCGCCAGCATCAACAGGTTCAGTCCCAGCAGCAGCAGCCGGGACAGCTGGGGACTTCCGACCAGCAGCGATACCACCACGTTCAGGAGGTAGAAGCCGGCACTGAGGTAGGCCCAGGATCCGACCACGGTGAGCATGCGCCGCCGCAGCAGGCCCAGCACCGGCACCCAGGCCAGCAACATCACCATCTGCTGGCGCAGGTTCGGCCCCTGCAGTCCGTAGACCACTGCGCCGGCAGCCACCAGCAGCAGCCACGCGGCCCACGGCCGGGTCAGGGACTGCAGTACGTTTTCACTGACCTGGCCGGCGGCGACCAGCGTGCGCGCGCGGCGCTTGATCCAGAACACCAGCGGCAGCAGCAGCACCGCAAAACCGGCCAGGGCCGGCAGTAGCCGCGCATGGGCCGCGTCGTAGTCGCGCGCGAACGCGGTCTCGATTTCGACGCCGCGACGCAGGCCGGCGGCCACCGGCTCCTGCATGCCATCGTCCTGAAGCGCCTGCCATAGTGGCGGCGTGTCCATCATGACCAGACGGCGATCCTGCTCGGCCACCTGTCGGGCGACTTCGGACAGGCCCTTTTGCGCCTGCGCCGCCAGCGCGCTGTTCTTGCGGCCGAGGTCGAGCAGCTTGGCCAGCGGGCTCGCCAGCATCGACTGGGCGCGGTCGATCTGCACGACCAGTTCGTCCGAGCGCTGCGCCAGTGCCGGCGACAGGTAAGGCTGGGTGCCGGTGTCCTGCCAGGCCGCGCGGCGCGCAGCCAGCTCGGCGGCGTCCTCGGAAGCGGCATTCGTGGCGCGTGCAAGCTCAAGACGTGTCTGGGCCAGCGCCCGGTCACTGAGCTGCCAGTGGCGCTCCAGGCTTTCCAGCCGCTGCACGGAAAGCAGTGCCAGGTCGTTGCTTTCGGTCAGATCGGCCAGCCGATCGAGTGCCGCCGCCTGCCGCGCCAGCGACTGTTCGAAACGCTGCACCTTGTCGGCGATCTGTGCGCGCCGCTGTACCGCCTGGATGAACTTCTCGTCTGCATCCGCGCGCGCAGGGATATCCGCTGGCGCGATGGCCTGGGTGCGGTCGGTCGACGCGGCCGTGCCTTCGGCGCCAGGCGGTGTCTGCGCCGCGGCCGGCGCCAAGGCCAGCAGCGCCAGCAGCAGGATCGCCGTGGCATGCCCGCACCATGCCCGCGCGTTGGCCGTTCGGCCTGCGCTCGGTGGCCTGCTCGCCAAGCCCGTGTCGACGGGTTGCGGCTTCAGAACAGGAGATTCCGCTGCGCCATCGGCAGCACCCTGGCCGGCTCGCGCAAGAAGGTCAGCGAACGGCGCGCCACGGCGCCGCCGAAGACTTCGGGCGTCCAGAACACCCGCCCGGCCCACTTGCCGACCTCGCTGATGCGCTCGGTGTCGGCCAGGCGCACGCGGTCGCCGGCCGTGGGGCCGCACGTCTCGGCGTAGGCGCGCCTGCCGATACGGGCCATCAGAGTGCTCCGTGCGCCAGGCCGCGGAAGCCCACGACGCGGCCATCACCGCCAAAGTCGACCCGTTCCAACGTGCGCTGCTGCCCCCGCTCGACCGTGCCCCGGAAGTCGCTCATTGGATTCTTTCAGGTTGGGGAAACGGACATGGCGCAAGGCACACCGGCGACTCGGCAGGCCGGGATGCCGGTCAACCGGACCGGCTGCGGCGGACCAGCGTGCGTAGCCGCTGCAGCATGGAACCGCCGGTCAGCATGCCCAGCACATGAATGCCGAAAACCATGATCGAAACCGGCATTGTCGCGCAATGGCGGGCTTGTACCCAACGTCGAGGCAGTTTACACGGCGGCTGTCCTGTACTGCAACGCCTGAGCGGGCGCGTGTGCGGCCAGGCTGCGGATGTGCTCGACCAGTTGCTGCGCCACCGGGCTGGGTTGACGCGACTTGAGCGTGACTGCGGCCACCACGCTGCTGTCGATCGGCAGATCGAAGGGCAGGCGAACCAGGAACTCCTTGCCTGGCGCGAAACTGATCTGCGAGCGCATGCCGAAGCCCAGCATGCCGGCATGCAGCACCATGCTGAACTGCATCTGGATCGAGAAGGTCTCGACCATCTGCGGCGGCATGCGCATGCCCAGACGGCCGAGCGTGCGCTGCACGTGCTCGTAGAAGTAGCAGTCCGCCGGCGGCATGACCCAGCGTTCCTCCAGCAACTCGGCCCAGTTCAGATGCGTGCGCGAAGCGAGCGGATGGTCCTTGCTGGCGACGACGCACAGCTTCTCGTCGAACAGCGGGGCCACCTGCATGTCGTCGCCGGGCTCGATCAGCGACATCCGCAGGATCGCCACCTCGATGTCGCGCCTGCGCAGGCGGTCGAGCAATTCGGTCTCGCGCTCCTCGACCACTGCGACGAAGATGCCCGCGTGTTCACCAATGAGCCGGTTGATCGCCACCGGCAGGAACGGGATGGCGGGCATCGGCACTGTGCCGACGCGCAGGCTGCCCTTGGCTCCGCTGGACACCAGCGTCAGGTCCTGTGCTGCGCGCCGCAACTCGTCGAAGATGGCGGTGGCCCGCGGCGCGAAGCTGCGACCATGCACCGTGAGCTCGACGCCGTTGGCGATGCGATCGAAGAGCCTGACGCCCAGTGTCGCTTCGAGTCCGGCAACGGCTTTGGTGACAGCCGGTTGCGTCAGGTGCAGCACCGCAGCCGCCTTGCGGAAACTGCGGTGCTCGAGCACCGCTACGAAGATCCGTAGCTCGCCCATCTTCAGGCGGCGCGGCAGCTGTTGGATCAGGCCGTCGGCAGGCATGCCAACTCCAGTCAGATCTGAAGCGGGTGGTTCGACGAGGAAGCCACTATTTCGGGCGCCCACTGCTACTGGAGTTTATCACCCTATGAATTCTTGGCATCGGCCCGAACAGGACGACACCAGACGACGCTGCTACATTGGGCGGATAGGTTCCGAACGGCCTGCGGCATGGCGGTGTCGCATCGCCCATCAGGCATGCGCCAGTGCTGCCGACACGACCGACGCCGATTGAAGATCGGGTCCCTAGGACATCGATGAGCCTGCCCCATGCGGCTTCGCAGGTCTTGAATCCCATGCCGGCAGCGCGTTGGGCCCGGGCAATGGGCGGGTTCGTGCTGATGGCGCTGCTGACGGTCCAGGGCGCCGCACTGGCGGTCGCAGTGGATCTGTCGCGCGCCCGCCAGCTGATCGGCGAGGGCCGCTACCAGGATGCCTACGAACTGCTGTTGCCCTTCGAGCCGCAAGCCCGGAACGACGCGGCCTTCAACCTGCTGCTGGGCGAAGCGGCGCTGCGCACCCAACGTGCCGAGCAGGCCAAGGCGCTGTTCGAGCGCAGCCTGGCCGGGCAGCCCGATCTGGTCGAGGCCCATCTGGGCCTGGGGCGCGCCTACCTGGCGCTCGGCGACTATGCCCGCGCCAAGATCGAGTTCGAGACCGTGTTTCGTTTCGACGGGTTGCCCGCCGACCTGCAGGAGCAGGCCGAGATCTACGCCAGGGCTGCACTTGCCTATGCCGGCGGCCGGCGTGCGCTGACTTCCGGGTATGCCATCTTCGGCTATGGCAACTACCGCACCGGTGCGCGCGGTGGCATTCCCGAGCCCGAGAACGACCGCTTCTTCGCGGCGCGCGTCGGCGGCAACCTGAACTATTTGCTGAGCGATGGCTACGCGCTCGACGGCAGCCTCGACTACCGCTTCCGTGACTACGACAACGACGACCGGCGCAACGACTCCGACTTGCGCTGGAACGGCGCCGTCAGTCGGACGATGGGCGAGGGCAATCTGGCCGTGGGCCTGCGTGGCCGCGTCAGCTATCGCGGCAACAGCGACTACCGCAACGACTTCGGCCTGTACGGCAACTACCGCATGCGCCTCGACCCGGACAACCAGGTGGCGGTAGGCGCCGAGATCCGGCAGCGCCGCTACCCCACCGGCCCGCTGCGCGAGCGCACCCGCAACATCGCCGAAGTCACCGGCAGCTGGACGCATTCACTGCTGGACGGCAAGGCGAGCTTCACGCTCGCCGGGCAGGCCGGGCGCGAGTTCAACACCCAGCGCAGCGACGGCGACGCCAACTTCTTCGGGCTGTCACCCTCGCTGAGCTTCAGCATCACCGACAAGCTCGGGGGTTTCGTCTTTGCGTGGTGGCAGAACGACCGCTACAACGTCGAGCGGCTGGGCGCTGAAGGGGACCGCCTGGTCGGCATCGGCACGCGCAACGACAACCTGTACGAGGTGGGCGGCGGCCTGACCTGGCAGTTCCTGCCGAACTGGTCGCTGAACCCCGAGATCCTGTACATCCGGGACCAGAGCAACATCCTTGCCGTCAACTACAGTTCGACCGAGATCTGGATCACGCTGCGCTGGGACTTCTAGCGCAGCCCCGACGATTCAACACGCAGGAGCGACGATGGCAGCAGAACAGAAAATGACTCGCATGGCGCTGACGGCGATGGTCGTCGGCGGCATGGTCGGCGCCGGCATCTTCTCGCTGCCGCGCACCTTTGCCAACGCCACTGGCCCGCTGGGCGCCGTCATCGCCTGGCTCATCGCCGGGACCGGCATGTACATGCTGGCGCGGGTGTTCCAGGCGCTGGCCGAGCGCAAGCCCGACCTCGACGCCGGCGTGTTCGCGTACGCCAAGGCGGGCTTCGGCGACTACCCGGGCCATCTATCGGCCTTCGGCTACTGGATCGGCAGCTGCATCGGCAACGTGTCGTACTGGGTG
This sequence comes from uncultured Burkholderiaceae bacterium, assembly GCA_964354355.1. GTDB lineage: Bacteria > Pseudomonadota > Gammaproteobacteria > Burkholderiales > Burkholderiaceae_E > CAYGZN01. Next base: position 8,307 of record CAYGZN010000091.1, read on the forward strand.
CTGATCAAGTCGACGCTGGGCGCCTTCTTCCCGGTGTTCGGCGAAGGCAACACGGTGGTGGCCATCGTCGTCGCGTCGGTCGGCATCTGGCTGTTCCACTTCCTGATCCTGCGCGGCGTGCAGCAGGCGGCGTTCATCAACAGCATCGTCACGGTGGCCAAGGTCATCCCGATCCTGGTGTTCATCTTGATCCTGTTCTTCGCCTTCAAGATGGACCTGTTCCGCTTCAACCTGTACGGCGGCGACCTGACGGCGGGCCTGTTCGAGCAGGTCAAGGCGACGATGCTGGTGACGGTGTTCGTGTTCATCGGCATCGAAGGAGCGAGCGTGTATTCCCGCTACGCCAAGGAGCGAAAGGACGTCGGCTGGGCCACCATCGCCGGCTTCATCGGTGTCACCGGCCTGATGGTGCTGGTGACGCTGCTGCCCTACGCGGTGGCGCAGCGCGCCGACATTGCCGGCATGCGCCAGCCGTCGATGGCCGGGGTGCTGGAAGCGGTCGTTGGGCCGTGGGGCGCGATCTTCGTCAGCGTCGGCCTGCTGGTGTCGGTGCTGGGCGCCTACCTGGCCTGGGCGCTGATCTGCGCCGAGGTGATGTTTGCCGCCGGCAAGTCCAGGGACATGCCCAAGGCCTTCGCGAAGACGAACGCCAATGGCGTGCCGGTGGTGGCGATGTGGTGGACCAGCATCATCATCCAGATCATCGTCATCACCACCTACTGGTCGCGCGACGCCTTCGCGTTGATGCTCAACCTGACCAGCGCTACCACGCTGATCCCGTACTTCCTCGTCGCCGCCTACGGGTTGATGATTGCCCAGCGCGGCGAGACCTACGAGGTGCGTCCCCAGGAGCGGCAGCGCGACCTGGTCCTGGGTGGGGTGGCGGTGCTGTACACGCTGTTCATGCTCTATGCCGGCGGACTGAAGTACATTCTGCTCGCCGCCATCCTGTTCGCGCCCGGCACGGTGCTGTACTTCATCGCGCGGCGCGAACAGGGCAAACCGGTGTTCGACAAGACCAGCGACTGGGCCATCTTCGGCTTGATCCTGGCGGCAGGCATCTACGGCGTGTACGGTCTGGCGACCGGCGCCATTTCCATCTAAACCACCCACAAGGAGCCCGACATGGCAAGAGCAAGAGCGCCTGCAAAGACAGCGGCAAAGACCAAGACGCCCGAGTTGAAGTTCGGCGTGCACTCGGAAGTCGGCCAGCTGCGCAAGGTGATGGTCTGCTCGCCCGGCGTGGCGCACAGTCGCCTGACTCCGAGCAACTGCGACCAGCTGCTGTTCGACGACGTGCTGTGGGTCGAGAACGCCAAGCGCG
>CAYGZN010000092.1:0-9470 GCA_964354355.1 uncultured Burkholderiaceae bacterium
GGGCCAGCCAGTCCGACACGCCCGAGAGCCGCGTGTGCACGTCGCCGCCGCCCAGGTCCTCGGCGGTCACGTCCTCGCCGGTGGCGGCCTTCACCAGCGGCGGGCCGCCCAGGAAGATCGTGCCCTGGTTCTTCACGATGATCGACTCGTCGCTCATCGCCGGCACGTAGGCGCCGCCGGCCGTGCACGACCCCATCACGACGGCGATCTGCGGGATCCCCGCGGCCGACAGGGTGGCCTGATTGAAGAAGATGCGCCCGAAGTGGTCCCGGTCGGGGAAGACCTCGTCCTGGTTCGGCAGGTTCGCGCCGCCCGAGTCCACCAGGTAGATGCAGGGCAGCCGGTTCTGCTGGGCGATCTCCTGGGCCCGCAGGTGCTTCTTGACGGTCATCGGGAAGTAGGTGCCGCCCTTGACCGTGGCGTCGTTGCACACGATCGCGCACTCGACGCCGGCGACGCGGCCCACGCCGGTGATGATCCCGGCCGACGGCGCCTCGTTGCCGTACATGTCCCACGCGGCCAGCTGCGACAGCTCCAGGAACGGCGTGCCCGGGTCCAGCAGCTGGTCGACGCGCTCGCGCGGCAGCAGCTTGCCGCGCGCCGCGTGCTTGGCGCGCGCGGCCTCGCCGCCGCCCTGCGACGCCTGCTCGACGCGGCGGCGCAGGTCCTCGACCAGGGCGGCCATCGCCTGCGCGTTGGCGGCGAACTCGTCGGAGCGGGTGTTCAGTCGGGATTCGATCTTGGGCATGGCCGGGGACCAGGTTCGGGTTCAGTGGCCCAGCAGCGCGGGCAGCCGGTGCATGTCGTCGAAGGCGGCCGCAGCGCCCGCGGCCAGCAGCTCGCGCGGGTCGGTGTGGCCGCAGTAGCCCAGCACCGTGGCGCCCGCGGCCACGCCGGCTGCGGTGCCGGTCGGCGTGTCCTCGATGACCACGCAGCGCGCCGGGTCGGCGGCCAGCCCGCGGGCGGCCAGCAGGTAGACGTCGGGCGCCGGCTTGCTGCGCTCGACCATGTCGGAGCCGAACAGCCGGGACGGGCCGCCGGGCGCCTCGAATCGCGCCAGCAGCCCGGTGGTGCCCAGCGTCAGGCGCATCTTTGCGCGGTCGGCGCCCGAGGCCACGGCGAACCGCTGCCCCGCGGCGACGATCGCGTCGATCGCCACCGGCACGCCGGCCACCGGCCGGACCTCGCGGGCCAGCGCTTCGTCGCGACGGACCGTGAATCCGTGGTACCAGTCGGCCGGCAGCGGCCGCCCGACCAGCGACTCGATGATCTGCAGCTCGTCGCGCAGCGACTTGCCCACGAAGGTGCGCATCGTCTGCGCGACCGTGAAGCCGAGCCCGAGCTCGTTGAGCATCGCGGTCAGCACCCGGTTGGTGATCGGCTCGCTGTCGACCAGCACGCCGTCGCAGTCGAAGATCACGGCCTGGTAGCGCACGCCGCGGCCCGTGTCAGCCGCGAGCCGGCAGCGGGTGGCCGGGCATCAGCGCGTACGGGTGCTTCCAGCCGGGCAGCTCGCGGATCCGCTGCAGCCAGGCCCCGATGGCCGGATAACCCGCCCAGTCGACGCCGAACTCGTCGTTGAAGAAGAGGTAGCCGACCATCGAGAGGTCGGCGATCGTCGGGCGCGACAGCGCCGCCCACTCGCGGCCCGACAGGTGCTTCTCGAGCACGGCGATCGCGGCGTTGGCGCGACTGCGGAACATCGCGACGACGGCCGGATCGGGGTCGCGGGTCAGCGCGACCAGGAATCGCAGCGTCGCGACGTAGCTGGTGAGCTTGTGGTTGTCCCACAGCAGCCAGCGCAGGATCTCGCGCCGCTCGTCGTCGTCGTGCCAGCCGAACCGCCCCAGCGTCTGCGCGAGGTAGTCCAGGATCACGCCCGACTGCGACAGCAGGCGGCCCCGATGCGCGAGCACCGGCACCTCGCCCATCACGTTGATCGCGCGGTACGGCTCGGACCGCGTTTCGCCGTTGAAGAAGTCGACGAAGCGCGGCGCCCAGTCGGCGGCGCACAGCTCGAGCATCAGCGCGGCCTTGTAGGCATTGCCCGACTGCGCGAAGCAGTGCAGCGTGTACTCGGACGTTGCCCCGTCCGCTCGGTCCTGTCTGGCGGGCCCGGTGCTCACGGCCGGCGCAGGTGCTGATCGAAGAACGCCAGCGTGCGCGCCAGCGCCCGCGCGGCGCTGTCCGCGTGCCAGTCCGGATGCCCGAATCGGTTGAACCCGTGGCCGGCCGGATAGACGTGGCAGGGCGCCGACGGGTTCGCGGCGCTGATCGTGCGCACGATGTCGGTCGTGATCATCGGGTCCTGCTCGCCGAAGTGAAACATCATCGGCGCCTGCAGCCGCTCGTGCAGGTAGGGCAGCGTGCGTCCGCCGTAGTAGCCGACCGCCGGCAGTCCGAGCCGCGTCGCGCTCAGGAACGCCACGCTGCCGCCCCAGCAGTAGCCGACCACCCCGGTCGGCAGGTCCCCCGCGACCTGCTGCTGCGCGGCGCGGATGTCGCGCAGCGGCGCGTCCATGCCGAGCGCATCGACCAGCGCGCGACCCCGCGCGACCCCGTCCGGCGTGTAGCCCAGCTCGACGTCGGGCTCGAGCCGGTCGAAGAAGGCCGGCGCCACCGCGAGCCAGCCCGCCTGCGCGTACTGCTCGGCGAGCACCCAGCGGATGTGGTCGTTGACGCCGAATATCTCCTGCGCGACGACCACGCAGCCGCGCGGCGTGCCCGCAGGTCGCGCGACGAACGCGCGCACCTGCTTGCCGTCGACCGCATCGATCCGAACTATTTCCATCTCAGTCCTGTTCCGTGGCGAGGGCCCGCCCGATCAGCACGCGCTGGATGTCGCTGGTGCCCTCGTAGATCTGGCACACCCGGACGTCGCGCCAGATGCGCTCGACCGGGAAGTCGGCGACGTAGCCGTAGCCGCCGTGGATCTGGATCGCGTCGGAGCACACGCGCTCGGCCATCTCCGAGGCGAACAGCTTGGCCATCGCCGCTTCCTTCAGGCAGGGCCGCCCCGCGTCCTTGAGCGTGGCCGCGTGCAGGATCAGCTGGCGCGCCGCCTCGATGCGGGTGGCCATGTCGGCGAGCCGGAACTGCACCGCCTGGTGTTCGAAAATCGGCACGCCGAACGCGATGCGCTGCTTCGCGTAGCGCAACGCGGCCGTATGGGCCGCGCGGGCCATGCCGACCGACTGCGACGCGATGCCGATGCGCCCGCCCTCCAGCCCCGACAGCGCGACCTTGTAGCCCTGGCCTTCCTCGCCGATCAGGTTGGCCGCGGGCACGCGGCAGTCCTCGAACAGGATCTGCGCGGTGTCGGACGCATGCTGGCCGGTCTTGTCCTCGAGGCGCGCGACCGTGTAGCCCGGCGAGTCGGTGGGCACGATGAACGCCGAGATGCCGCGCTTGCCGGCCGCCTTGTCGGTCACCGCCATCACGATCGCCACCTGCCCGTTGCGGCCCGAGGTGATGAACTGCTTGACGCCGTCGATCACGTACTCGGTGCGCCCGTCGGCGCCGGTGACGCGCCGGGCCGTGGTACGCAGCCCCGACGCCTCGGACCCCACGTGCGGCTCGGTCAGGCAGAACGCGCCGAGCAGCTCGCCGCGCGCCAGCGGCGCCAGCCAGCGGGCCTTCTGCCCGTCGCTGCCCCAGGCCATCAGGATCGAGCAGACCGGGCAGTTGTTGACCGAGACGATCGTCGAGGTGGCGCCGTCGCCGGCGGCGATCTCCTCCAGGATCACGGCGAGCGCCGTGTAGTCCAGACCCGCCCCGCCCCAGCGCTCCGGAACCGCCACGCCGTAGCACCCCAGCGCGGCCAGCCCGCGCAGCGCCTCGCGCGGGAACGTGCTGTCGCGGTCCCAGGCCGCCGCGAACGGCGCGACCTGCTCGGCCACGTAGGTGCGCACCGCGTCGCGGACCATCTGCAGGTCTTCGCTGAGGATCATCGGGCGGGCGCTCCCGGCACGCGTGCGTCGACCTCGATCTCGAGCTTCATCCGCGGATCGACCAGGCCCACCACCACCGCGGTGGCCGCCGGCCGGGCCCGGGCGAAGTACTGCCCGAAGACCGGCGCGAGCGGCTCGAACAGTGCGGCGTCGGTCAGCATGTAGCGCACGCGCACCACGTCGTCCAGCGTGCAGCCCGCCTGCGCGAGCGCGGCGCTCAGGTTCGCGAAGCACTGGTGGGTCTGCGCAAGCGCGTCCGGCGGGATCGACATGGTTGCGTAGTCGAAGCCGGTGGTGCCCGAGACGTGCACCCGATCGCCGTCGACGACGGCCCGCGAGTAGCCCGCCAGCGCCTCGAAGCTGGAGCCCGAGGAGATCAGGCGGCGTGCGCTCAGAGAAGCTCCACCGCGACCGCGGTGGCCTCCCCGCCGCCGATGCACAGCGAGGCGACACCGCGCCTGCCGCCGCTCTTGCGCAGCGCGCCGATCAGCGTGACGATCAGCCGCGCGCCCGAGGCGCCGATCGGGTGGCCCAGCGCACACGCCCCGCCGTGCATGTTGACCTTCTCGTGCGCCAGCCCGTGCTCCTTCATCGCCGCCATCGCGACCACGGCGAAGGCCTCGTTGATTTCGTACAGGTCGACCGTCTTCGTCGACCAGCCGGTCTTCTCGTAGAGCTTGCCGATCGCGCCGACCGGCGCGGTCGTGAACCACTGCGGCTCCTGCGAGTGCGTCGCGTGGGCGACCAGCCGCGCGATCGGTTTCACGCCGAGCTTTTCGGCGGTGGACGCGCGCATCATCACCAGCGCGGCCGCGCCGTCGGAGATCGACGACGACGTGGCCGCCGTGACCGTGCCGTCCTTGCGAAACGCCGGCTTGAGCGTCGGGATCTTCTCGACGTTGGCCTTGTAGGGGCTCTCGTCCTTGTCGATCGTGACGTCGCCCTTGCGGCCGGCCACCGTCAGCGGCGCGATCTCCCACTTGAACGAGCCGTCGTCGTTGGCCTTCCTGGCGCGCTCGGTCGAGGCGATCGCGAACCGGTCCTGCTCGTCGCGCGTGAACGCGTACTTGCCCGCGCAGTCCTCGGCGAACTGGCCCATCGACTTGCCGCCGCCGTTCGGGGTCTTCTCGTAGGCGTCCTCCAGGCCGTCGAGCGCCATGTGGTCGAAGGTCGTCGCGTGGCCGTAGCGGTAGCCACCGCGCCCCTTGAGCAGCAGGTACGGGGCGTTGGACATGCTCTCCATGCCGCCGGCCACGACGATGTCCTGGCTGCCGACGCTCAGCAGGTCGTGCGCGAGCATCGCGGCCTTCATGCCCGAGCCGCAGACCTTGTTGATCGTGGTCGCGCCGGCCGACATCGGCAGCCCGGCGCCCAGCGCGGCCTGGCGCGCCGGCGCCTGGCCCTGTCCGGCGGGCAGCACGCAGCCCATGATCACTTCCTGTACCTGCTCGGGTGCGAGTCCGGCGCGCGCGACCGCTGCCTGGATGGCGGCGGCGCCGAGCTGGTGGCCCGCGAACGACGAGAGCTCGCCCAGCATGGCGCCGATCGGGGTGCGGGCAGCGGCGACGATGACGATCGGATCGGCCATGGCGGGGACTCCTTCAGTGTGGGGCGGGTTGCGCGACGCGCGGCTCGGGACTTTCGGGGCCGGGCGCCGGCGCGTCGTCGGGATCGGATTGATGATAGCGGTTCCGGAAGCGGACCGACTCCGGGTACGGGAAGACGTCCTCGAGCACGCCGGCGCGGATCCGGGCCTGCTTGCGCTGCCAGAATTCGGCCTCGAGCAGGTCGGCGTGGTGTTGCATGAAGATCGCCCGCACGCGGGGGTCGCCCAGCAGGAAGGTGCCGAACTCCTCGGGGAACACGTCGTGGGGGCCGACCGTGTACCAGGGCTCGGACGCCATTTCGTCCTCGGGCGTGCGCGGCTCCGGAATCCGGCGGAAATTGCAGTCGGTCACGTACGCGACCTCGTCGTAGTCGTAGAAGACCACGCGGCCCTGGCGGGTCATGCCGAAGTTCTTGTACAGCATGTCGCCGGGGAAGATGTCCGCGGCGACCATCTGCTTGATGGCGTCGCCGTACTCGATCAGCGCGCGCTCGCGCTCGGCGTCGCTGGCGCGCTCGAGGTAGATGTTCAGCGGCACCATGCGCCGCTCGATGTACACGTGGCGGATCACCACGGAGTCGCCTTCGACGTCCACGATCGACGGGGCCGTCTCGAGCAGATCGGCGAGCAGCGCCGGATCGAGCCGCGACCTGGGAAACGGCACGTCCGAGTACTCCCAGGTGTCGGCCATCCGGCCGACCCGGTCGTGGAACTTGACCAGCTGGTACTGCGACTGGATGAACTCCCGCGTGACGTCCTTGCTGCGCTTGTCCTTGATGATCTTGAACACGTACGGGAACGACGGCAGCGTGAACACACCCATCACCAGCCCCTTGATGCCGGGTGCGATGATGAACGCGTCCGTCGAGTGGCGCAGGTGGTGCAGCAGGTCGCGATAGAAGATCGTCTTGGCCTGCTTGTGCAGCCCGAGCATCGTGTACAGCTCGGACTCGGGCTTCATCGGCATCAGCGACCTGAGGAACTGGACGTACGCGGCCGGCACGTCCATGTCCACCATGAAGTAGGCGCGCGAGAAGTTGAACAGCGCCTCGATGCGCTCGGTGCCGAACAGGATCGCGTCGACGAATAGCCGCCCGCGGGAGTCCTGCAGGATCGGGATCGAGAACGGCGTGAGCTCGCCGTCGTTGATGAACCGACCGATCAGGTAGGCGCCCTTGTTGCGGAAGAACAGCGTGCGAAGCACCTGGAACTGGCAGTCGGTGGCCGGCGTGAAGTTCTCGGTCACCTGCGCCTTCATCGCGCGGCCTACCAGCGACAGGTCGCGCTCGATGTCCACGAACGGGCAGGCCAGCCCGAACTCGACGAACATCTGCCTCAGGCTGCGTCGCATCCCGTCGCGCACCGGGTAGTAGGCCCGGTACGAAGGCGGATCGCCGTCCAGGTACTCGGTGGCCACCGCCGGGCGCACGAAGATGAAGTCGTTGTGGAAGTACGTGCGGTGCAGGATCTTGCAGCACACGGAGTTGAAGAAGGTCTCGGCCAGCTCGGGCTGCCTGTGCTCGGCGAGCAGCGCCACGTAGTGGCGCTTGACCTGCTGCCAGTTCTCGTCGGCCAGCTCGCCGGCGCGGAACTCCTGCTCGAGCCGCCCGACCGCCTCCGACACCCGCTGGTCGTAGAACGTGATCCGGTCGCGGGCCAGCTTGCGGATGCCGTGCCAGTCGCTGGCCTCGAAGCGCGCCTTGGCCTGCTGCGCGTTGTAGCGGAACAGGCCGTAGTGCCGGTCGAAACCGGCCAGGATCGCGAGCGCGATCGGCTTGGCCGTGTCGCTGGTGCGTCGCGTCAGGTTCGACTTCATCGCGCTCCTACCTCGTCTCGGCGAACAGCTCGCGGCCGATCAGCATGCGGCGGATCTCCGAGGTGCCCGCCCCGATTTCGTACAGCTTGGCGTCGCGCCACAGCCGCCCGGTCGGGTACTCGTTGATGTAGCCGTTGCCGCCCAGGCACTGGATCGCCTCGCCCGCCATCCACGTCGCCTTCTCGGCCGAGTACAGGATGGCGGCGGCCGCGTCCTTGCGCAGCGTGCGCACGTCGATCTCGCCGCGGCGCGAGCGGTCGCACTGCTTGCCGACCTCGTAGACGTAGGCCCGGCACGCCATCATCGTGCTGTACATGTCGGCGAGCTTGCCCTGCATCAGCTGGAATTCGCCGATCGGCTGGCCGAACTGCTTGCGCTCGTGCAGGTAGGGCACGACCGCGTCCATGCAGGCGCTCATGATGCCCAGCGGCCCGCCCGAGAGCACCGCGCGCTCGAAGTCCAGGCCGCTCATCAGCACGTTGACGCCGCGGCCGACGCCGTGCATCGCGTTGCCGTCCAGGCCGCCCAGCACGTTCTCGGCCGGCACCTCGCAGTCCTGGAACACCAGTTCGCCGGTGTGGCTGCCGCGCATGCCCAGCTTGTCGAGCTTCTGCGCGACCGAGAAGCCCTTGAACGTCTTCTCGACCAGGAATGCCGTGATGCCGCGCGGGCCCGCCTCGACGTCGTTCTTGGCGTAGATGACCATCAGGTCGGCGTCGGGCCCGTTGGTGATCCACATCTTGCTGCCGTTGAGCACCCAGCGATCGCCCCTGAAGTCGGCGCGCAGCTTCATCGACACCACGTCCGAGCCGGCGTTGGGCTCGCTCATCGCCAGCGCCCCGACCCACTCGCCCGACACCAGTTTCGGCAGGAACTGCTTCTTCTGCCACGCGGTGCCGTTGCGGTTGATCTGGTTCACGCACAGGTTCGAATGCGCGCCGTACGACAGCCCCACCGAGGCCGACCCGCGGGAGATCTCCTCCATGGCCACGATGTGCGCGAGGTATCCCATGTCGGTGCCGCCGTAGTCCTCGGCCACGGTGACGCCCAGCACGCCCAGGTCGCCGAACTTGCGCCACAGGTCCATCGGGAACTGGTCGGTCCGGTCGATCTGCGCGGCACGCGGCGTGATCTCGGTCGCCGTGAACTGCTGCAGCGACTCGCGCAGCATGGCGACGTCCTCGCCGAGGTCGAACTGAAGGCCGGGCAGATTCAGCATCGGGTTTCCTTAGTGTCGGACGCCGGCGCGCCCCACGATGGTCATCAGGGTCGCCTGCGTGGTGGCCACGACGACCTGGCGGGCGCCGTCCAGCGCAATGGCTTCGCCCTCGGCGAATGTTACCGTCCGCCCGGCCCGCCGGACGCGCCCGACCGCCCGGATACCCTCGCCGCGCGCCGCGGCGAGGAAATTGACCTTGAACTCCACCGTCAGCACGCCGACCTCGGCGGGCATCAGCGACGACGCGGCGTAGCCGCAGGCGGCGTCCAGCAGCGACGCGATCACCCCGCCGTGCACGAACCCGTGCTGCTGGGTCAACTGCGGCGAGAACGGCAGGTCCAGCTCCACCTGTCCCGGCGCGATCCGCGAAAGGGTCGCACCAATCAGCGACATGAAGCGCTGTCGGGCGAACGACGCGCGCACGCGCGCATCGAAGTCGGGGTCGGCCGGTTCGAAGCTGGGCATGGGTATGCCGGGGGAGGGCGGGCAGACAAGGCTAATTGACGTTTACGTAAACGTCAATTACGGGCGCGCCGTTTCCGGCCGCGTTCACGAGGGCTCGCTGCGGTGCGACCGGGTGCGCGCCAGCAGTTCCCGGCAGCGGCTCTCGTGCGCCGCGATTTCCTCGAGCGTGACCCTCAGGTCCTCGAGCTGGGCTTCGAGCATCTGCCGGTGGTGGGCCAGCACCTGCAGGAACTTTCGCAGTTGCGGGCCGGTGTCGGCCGGCGACTCGTACATGTCGACCAGTCCCTTGACCTCGGCCAGCGACAGCCCCAGGCGCTTGCCGCGCAGCGTCAGCTTCAGCCGCGTGCGGTCGCGCTGGCTGTAGACGCGCTGGCGGCCGGACGCGCCGGCGCGTTCCGGAGCCAGCAGCCCCTG
>CAYGZN010000093.1:0-9470 GCA_964354355.1 uncultured Burkholderiaceae bacterium
CGGATGCCGCGCGACTCGAGCAGCGCGGCCATCGATGCGGCGGCAATGCCCTTGCCGAGCGATGACACCACCCCGCCGGTGACGAAGACGAATTTGGTCATGGCGCCGAACAGGAAATGGCGATTATACCAACCCGCGACGTCAGGTCACCCCGAGACCGTCGTCGGCCGCGATGACCGCGCCGTTGATGAAGCGCGACTGCTCCGAGGCCAGCAGCAGCACGATGCCGTCCAGGTCCTCGGGCTGCCCCAGGCGCCTTCGGGGCAGCATCTGCACCAGCTTGCGCCCGGCCTCGGTGTCCCAGTGGTGCTCGTTGAGCTCGGTCACCACGTACCCGGGGCAGACCGCGTTGACGTTGATGTTGAAGCGCCCCCACTCGAGCGCCATCGCGCGGGTCATCTGGACGACGGCCGCCTTGCTCATGCAGTACACCCCGATCTGCGCGAGCACCTTGAGCGCGGCCATCGACGCGATGTTGATGATGCGCGCCTGGCGCGCCGGGTCCTGCTTCGAGCGGGCAATCATCCGCAGCGCCACCTGCTGGGCCACGAAGAAGGCGCCCCGGGTGTTCGTGCCGAACACGTAGTCGTAGTCTTCGGGGCGCACGTCGACCAGCCGCTGGGTGGTGCTCACCCCGGAGTTGTTGACCAGGATGTCGATCGCCCCGGCCAGCCGCTCGGCCTCGTCCACGGCCGCCGCGACGCTGTCCGTGTCGGTGACGTCGAGCGCCACGACGTGCGCGTCGCCCCCGTCGGCCTCGATCTCCGCGCGCAGCTCCTTGAGGCGCTCGACGCGCCGCGACGCGAGCACGACCGTGGCGCCGTTGGCGGCCAGCATGCGTGCGAATCGGGCGCCCAGCCCCGACGACGCGCCGGTCACCAGGGCCGTTTTCTCTGTCAGGTCGAATCGGGTCGGCTCCATGGCCTCACTCTGTGTCGCTTCGCGGGATGGCCGATGATCTCACGATCGGCGGGACGCGCCGGTTTGCAGGATGGCGCGTTTGGCGGAAAATCACGTGTTCACTCAGGATCGGACATGGACATTCAGCGCGACTCAATGGAATTCGACGTGGTGATCGTCGGCGGCGGGCCTGCCGGCCTGGGCGCCGCGATTCACCTGAAGCAGCTGGCGCTGGCCGCCGGGCGCGAGGTCACCGTCTGCGTGATCGACAAGGGCTCCGAGATCGGCGCGCACATCCTGTCCGGGGCCGTGATGGACCCGCGCGCGCTCAACGAGCTGCTGCCCGACTGGAAGGCGCGCGGCGCGCCGCTGAACACCGAGGTCACCGCGGACGAGGTGCTGTTCCTGACCGCGACCCGTGCCTACGCGACGCCGTCGTGGGCGCTGCCCGACTGCCTGCAGAACCACGGCAACTACATCGTGAGCCTGGGCAACGTGGTGCGCTGGCTCGGCCAGCAGGCCGAGGCGCTGGGCGTCGAGATCTACCCCGGCTTCGCGGCCGCGGAGATCCTGTACGACGAGCGGGGAGCGGTGCGCGGCGTCGCCACCGGCAACATGGGCGTCGCACGCGACGGTGAACCGGGAGAGAACTTCCAGCCGGGCATGGAGCTGCTGGCCAGGTACACGTTCTTCGCCGAAGGTGCCCGCGGCCATCTCGGGCGCCAGCTGATCGACCGTTTCCGGCTCAAGGAGAACAGCGACCCGCAGAACTACGGCATCGGCCTGAAGGAACTGTGGGAAGTCGAACCCGCGAAGCACCGCAAGGGGCTGGTCGTGCACGGCGCGGGCTGGCCGCTGGCCAACGACACCTACGGCGGATCGTTCCTCTACCACTTCGACGACAACAAGGTGGCCGTCGGGCTCGTCGTCGGTCTGTCTTACCGCAACCCCTGGTTGTCGCCGTTCGAGGAGTTCCAGCGCTTCAAGACCCACCCGGCGATCCGCCCGACGCTCGAGGGCGGCAAGCGGCTGGCCTACGGCGCGCGGGCGATCTGCGCCGGCGGGATCATGTCGCTGCCCAAGCTGACCTTCCCCGGCGGCGTGCTGATCGGATGCGACGCCGGATTTCTGAACGCTTCCCGGATCAAGGGCAGCCACGCGGCGATCAAGTCCGGCATGCTGGCGGCCGGCGCTGCGTTCGAGGCGATCGGCGCGGGCCGCAGCGCCGACGAGCTGACCGCCTTCCCGCAGGCGTTTCGCGATTCCTGGCTTTTCGAAGAACTGTACCGTGCCCGCAACTTCAAGCAGTGGATGGGCAAGGGGCTGCTGTTGGGCTCGCTGATGGTCGGCGTCGAGCAGAAGCTGCTGGGTGGCAAGTTCCCGTGGACGCTGCATCACCCGCGCGCCGACCACGAGTACCTGCGTCCCGCGTCGGAGTTCCAGCCGATCGAGTATCCGAAGCCCGACGGCAAGCTGACCTTCGACCGGCTGTCCTCGGTGTTCGTCTCCAACACCAACCACGAGGAGAACCAGCCGATCCACCTGACGCTCAAGGATCCGTCGGTGCCGGTCGACGTGAACCTGGCACGCTTCGGCGGGCCCGAGCAGCGCTACTGCCCGGCCGGCGTCTACGAGTTCGTCAAGAACGACGACGGTTCGGACCGGCTGCAGATCAACGCCCAGAACTGCGTGCACTGCAAGACCTGCGACATCAAGGACCCCACGCAGAACATCGTCTGGGTCGTCCCCGAAGGCGGCGGCGGGCCCAACTACCCCGGCATGTGACCCGGCACGCAACACGGCAACCCGACATGAGCGCACGCAGCGCGCTGGTGGCCGGCGCCACGGGCCTCGTGGGCCGCGAACTCATGGCCCTGCTGGCCGCCGACGGGCGCTGGTCGGACGTTCACGCGCTGGTTCGAAAGCCGCTCGCGGCGGGCGCGTGGCCGGAGTCGGCCAAGGCGACCCTGCACGAGCACGTCGTCGACTTCGCGCATCTGGCGCGGACCCGCCTGTCGGGGCGGGTCGACGACGCGTTCGTGTGCCTGGGCACCACGATCCGCACCGCTGGCACGCGCGAGGCGTTTCGGGCCGTGGACTTCGACTACGTGGTGGCCACGGCCCGCCTGGCGCAGCGCCGCGGTGCGCGCCGGCTGGCGGTGGTGTCCGCGATGGGTGCCGACGCCGGCTCTCGCGTGTTCTACAACCGGGTCAAGGGCGAGGTCGAGGCTGCCCTGATCGGTCTGGCGCTGGACTCGCTGACCCTCGTCAGGCCGTCGCTGCTGGCCGGCGAGCGCAGCGAGCGTCGACCGGCCGAGCAGCTGGCGCTGCGCGTCGCCGTGCCGATCGGCGCACTGCTGCCGCGCCGCTATCGGCCGGTGCCGGCCGCCGCCGTGGCGCGCTGCATGATCGACGCCGTGTTCCGGGGCGCCCCCGGCGTGCGGGTCGTCGAGTCCGACCGGATCCAGGACTTCGCGCGCTGACGCGCCCAGGGCGGCTCGGGCCCTACCTCGGTCGGCCCCGCCGATCGGTTGATGCGGCGCCGCAAAAGGCGCTAGCATGCCGGCTGTTCGGCACCCTGCCCTCCCTACGGATACGCACACGATGAACAAGATCTACCCGTCCGCGCAGAAAGCCCTCGAGGGGATCGTCCGCGACGGACAGACGTTCGCCGTCGGCGGTTTCGGCCTGTGCGGGATCCCCGAGGCGCTGATCGCGGCGCTGCGCGACACGGGCGCCAAGAACCTGACCTGCATCAGCAACAACGCCGGGGTCGACGGATTCGGGCTCGGGCTGCTGCTGGCGACACGCCAGATCCGCAAGATGATCTCGAGCTACGTCGGCGAGAACAAGGAGTTCGAGCGCCAGTACCTGTCGGGCGAACTCGAGCTCGAATTCACGCCGCAGGGTACGCTGGCCGAGAAGCTTCGAGCAGGCGGATCCGGCATCCCCGCGTTCTTCACGCGCACGGGTGTCGGCACGCTCGTGGCCGAGGGCAAGGAGGTCCGCGAGTTCGACGGCAAGCCCTACGTGATGGAACACTCCCTGACCGCCGACGTCGCGCTGGTCAAGGCCTGGAAGGCCGACAAGGCCGGCAACCTGGTGTATCGGCGGACCGCGCGCAACTTCAATCCGGTTTGCGCGATGGCCGGCAAGGTCACGGTCGCCGAGGTCGAGCACCTGGTCGAGGCCGGCGAGATCGACCCCGACGAGATCCACACGCCCGGCATCTTCGTGCAGCGCGTCGTGCTCAACGCGCACCCCGAGAAGCGCATCGAGCAGCGCACGACCCGTCCGTCCTGACACGCCGCGCAGCGGTCGCACCGGCATCTTCCAGGCAAATCCAGCGTCACCCGAGGAAACCACCATGGCATGGGACAGAGACCAGATGGCGGCGCGTGCCGCGCAGGAACTGCACGACGGCTACTACGTGAACCTGGGCATCGGCCTGCCCACGCTGGTGGCCAACCACGTTCCGGCGGGCATGGAGGTCTGGCTGCAGTCCGAGAACGGCCTGCTCGGCATCGGCCCGTTTCCGACCGCCGCCGAGATCGACGCGGACATCATCAATGCCGGCAAGCAGACGGTCACCACGCTGCCTGGTTCGTCGATCTTCAGTTCGGCCGATTCGTTTGCGATGATCCGCGGCGGCCACATCGACCTGGCAATCCTCGGCGCGATGCAGGTTTCCGAGTCGGGCGACCTGGCCAACTGGATGATCCCGGGCAAGATGATCAAGGGCATGGGCGGCGCGATGGACCTCGTGGCCGGCGTCGGGCGGGTCGTCGTGCTGATGGAGCACGTGGCCAAGGGCGACGTGCACAAGATCCTCAAACACTGCGCGTTGCCGCTGACCGGCGTGGGCGTGGTCAATCGCATCATCACCGACCTCGGCGTGATGGACGTGACCCCTTATGGACTGAAGCTGATGGAGCTTGCGCCCGGCGTCACGGTCGATGAAATCGAGCGCAAGACCGGCGCCCCGCTGCGCCACCACGTCTGACAGGCACAACGGGCGACCGCGTGATGCGTGTCGCCCGCTGAGGATCGGACACCCGGTTCGACAACGGCCTTCGCGCGGGGCGCGCGCCCCGCCGGGAGCCGCGGTTCAGTAGGAGCGGGGCCGGCGCTGCCCGCCGCCGCCACCACCCGGACCGCCGCCACCACCACCGCCGTACCCACCGCCGCCGCCGCCATAACCGCCACCGCCGCCGCCGGCACCGCCGCCACCACCGTAGCCGCCGCCCCCGCCACCGCCACCGCGGCGGAATCCGCCGCCACCGCCGCCCCCGCCCTGCTGTTCGCGAGCCTCGTTGACGACGAGCGCGCGTCCCTCGAGGGACTGGCCATTGAGCGCCCGGATGGCCGCCTGCGCACCCTCATTGGATGCCATCGTCACGAACCCGAATCCGCGCGAGCGACCGGTTTCCCGATCGGTGATGATGCGCGCCTCGGTGACTTCGCCGTGCGCAGCGAACATCTCGGTCAGTTGCGCATCGGTGGCGCGCCACGGCAGGTTGCCGACGTAGATCTTGGTACTCATGCGGATTTAACCTCGAAGACAGGGGTTCCATTGCATTTCGAGGCGGCGCGCGGGCACCCGGCCGGAACCCGACCTGGTAGCAGCGTGCAGGGAAATGCAAGTCGGGGCGCGGGGGCCGGGGTCACGAAGGAAAGAGTCGAGCAAAGTGCGAATGCGACAGAGGTCGGACAAGGGTCGGCGCAAGGCAGGGTCCCTGCGCTGAGTCGTACTGTGCCATAAAGCACAGATAGGCGCACTAAGCAATTGGTACTAGCGCGGATACGATCGCCAGGCGGCCGCAACGCGTGGGAAGTGCGCTATTCGGCCTTGGCCGACCCCGCGGCCGGGGGCTTCTTGTCGCCGCTCCCGCTGGCCGCGTCGATCGCGGCGCCACCCACGGCGGCCCCGGCCTTGACCCCGACGACGGTGGCATCGACGGCGAGCCCCGCCGCGGTAACGCCCGCCCCCACGACCGCGGTGGTCGCGGCGACGGCGGTGCAGCCGGCGAGCGCCGCCGCGGCGCAGACGAGCGCGGCTCGCGCCAGTGCGCCGGCCCGGACTGCGGCGGCGGTGCGTCGGGCTGCACGGGCCCTTGCGGTTGCGGTGGCCATGGTGCCCGGGAGTGTACACGGGGCTTGCCCGCCGCCGGACCGGCGTGCTCCGCGGCGCTTGAACAATGTGCGATACTGTATAAAAATACAGTCCACAGCGGGTACACCCCAAGGAGCCTTCGACCCATGCGCGACCTCACTGCCCGCCAGCAGGAAATCCTGACGCTGATCAAGCAGCACATCGCCGATACGGGTTTTCCGCCCACCCGGGCCGAAATCGCCGACCAGCTCGGTTTCCGGTCGCCCAATGCCGCCGAGGAACACCTGAAGGCGCTGGCACGCAAGGGCGTCATCGAACTGACGTCGGGCGCCTCGCGGGGCATCCGCCTGAAACTGCTGCCCAATTTCGATCCTGCCAGCGACCGTGGCGGTTTCAGCAGCCCGGTGCAGATCGCCCTGAGCCTGCCGCTGGTGGGTCGGGTCGCGGCCGGCAGCCCCATCCTGGCGCAGGAACACATCGAAGCCAGCTTCGCGATCGACCCCAACCTGTTCCAGGCCAGGCCCGATTACCTGCTGAAGGTGCGCGGCCTGAGCATGCGCGATGCCGGCATCCTCGAAGGCGACCTGCTCGCCGTGCGCCAGGCCACCGAAGCGCGCAACGGCCAGATCGTCGTGGCCCGCATCGACGGCGACGTCACCGTCAAGCGCTTCAGGCGGCGCGGCCACACGATCGAACTGCTGCCCGAGAACCCCGACTTCGAACCCATCGTCGTCGATGACCGGACCGGCGATTTTGCACTCGAAGGCATCGGGGTCGGGCTGGTCCGCAGCGGCAAGTCGCTGTGAGGCATCGCCCTGCGCCCGACCGCACCGCGCTCACCCGTACCCCGCCCGATCATGGCCGCTGCCCCCGTCTCCCCGCTGCCCCCTCACCCGGGCGTGTGGCGGGCCGACCAGCTGGGCCACGGCACCGTTGCAGCCCAGCCGAGCACTTTCAGGATGCTCGACGCCCAGTTGCCCGGCGGGGGGTGGCCGCTGGGGATGCTGACCGAACTGATCGCCCGCGAACCCGGCATCGGTGAGTTGCGGCTGCTGGTGCCGGTCCTGCGACAGCTGACCCGCGAGCAGAAGGTCGTGATCATGCTGGCACCGCCGCACATTCCCTATGCGCCGGCGCTGGCCAGCTTCGGGCTCGACCTCGACTACCTGATCGTCGTTCAGGCCGTCCAGGCCGCCGACCGGTTGTGGGCCGTCGAGCAGACGCTGCGCAGCGCCAGTTTCGGCGCCCTGCTTGCCTGGCTGCCGCAGGACCGCACCCGACCCGAGCACCTGCGCCGGATGCAGCTGGCCGCACAGGGCGCGCGGGGCCCGGTGTTCCTGTTCCGGCAATTGCCCGCGCAGTTCGAATCGTCGCCCTCGCCGCTGCGCCTGCTGCTGCTGCCCCGCCCGCGCCAGCAGCTGTCGGTCCAGATCCTCAAACGGCGCGGGCCGCTGCTGGCGCAGCCGCTGCTGATCGAACTGCCTCACCCCCCCACGGCGATCCGGCTCGGGCGGGCACCCCTGCCGGTGACCGGCGTGCGGCACGGCAGCCAGCCACCGCAGCCCGCGGACACGGCGAACCGCCGCAGTCCGCTGAGCACCGCACACTCGCTGCTGCCCGCCAGCCACTGAGCGCGGTCCTTCGCCATGCTGTGGGTCGCGGTGCACTGCCATCGGCTCGCGCTCGACGTGTTCGAACGCGGCCTCGAGCAGCCGCTGATCGCGGTCTGCGACCGGCAGCAACTGCTGCAGGTCACCGCGGCCGCGGCCGCGCTGGGGTTGCGCCCCGGCATGAAACGGGCCACCGCGCTGGCGCTGGCCCCTGCGCTGATCCTCGCCGAGCGCAACCCCGCGGCAGAACGCGATGCGCTCGAGCAGATCGCCACCTGGACCCTGCAATTCAGCCCCTGCGTCAGCCTGCAGCCTCCCGACGGAATCCTGATCGAGATCGAGCCCAGCCTGCGGCTGTTCGGCGGCGAGCAACGACTGCTCGACCGCCTGCGCCAGGGCATCGGACAGCTCGGCTTTGCCCTGTGCATGGCCAGCGCCCCCACGGCCAGCGGCGCCTGGCTGATGGCGCGCTGGCGCGACGGCGCGTCCATCACGCACGAATCCCAGCTTCACGCCCAACTGGCGCCGCTGCCGCTGCTGCAGATGGACTCGGCCGCACCGCACCTGCAAACGCTGGCCGGCATCGGCGCCCGCACCTTCGGCGACCTGGCGCGACTGCCCCGCGCCGGGCTGGCCCGGCGATTCGGCAAGACCCTGCTGGCCGAGCTCGACACGGCGCTGGGACGCCTGCCCGAGCCGCGGCGCTGGTTCGAAGCACCGCCGCGGTTCGACGTCCGGCTCGAATTGCCGAGCCAGGTCGAGCACGCCGAGGCGCTGCTGTTTGCCGCGCGACGGCTGCTGCTGCAGCTGTGCGGCTGGCTGACCGCACGGCACGCGGCCGCCCAGCACGCGCTGATCACCGGCGAACACGACAGCGACCGCCACGCCCACGCCGCCACCCGGATCGAACTGCGCCTGTCGCAGCCCAGCCGCGACCCCGAGCGGCTGCTGGGCGTGCTGCGCGAACGGCTGGCCGTCACGCGGCTGCCGGCGCCCGTGCACACGCTGCGACTGTCGTGCGAGCGGATCAGCCCGCTGGCCGGCACCCACGGTGAACTGTTCCCCGTGCCGGCGTCCGGCACCGAAGCGCTGGGACGGCTCGTCGAACGGCTGCAGGCGCGGCTCGGGCGCGAGCAGGTCCAGCGGCTGGTGCTGGCGGCCGACCACCGGCCCGAGGCCGCCTACCGCATCGAACCGCTGTCGCACCTCGCGCAGCCTGCGAGTCCGGCGCGATCCGCGAATCCGGCTCGATCCGCGAATCCGGCGGCACACGACGCTGCTGCCGGCGATCACGCTCGCGGCCTGCCCGGAATCCCACGCCCGCTGTGGCTGCTGCAGCACCCGGTGCCGCTGCACGAGCGCAACGACCGCCCGTGGTGGCAAGGTCCGCTGACCCTGCTCGCGGGCCCGGAACGGATCGAAGGGGGTTGGTGGGATGGCCATCTGGTCCAGCGCGACTACTTCGTCGCCGAAAGCGAAACCGCCGGCTGGCTGTGGATCTACCGGACCCGCGCCAGCGAGGCGGCGGCCAGCGGTGACGCGAGCCGCAACGGCGAGCCAACGGGCGGCTGGTTTCTGCAGGGTGTCTTCGGCTGAGCGCCGCTCGCGGCTACACTGGCGCATTCGTCCCGCGCCCCCATGACCCGCTACATCCTCGCTCTCGACCAGGGCACCACGTCGTCGCGCTCGATCCTGTTCGATCACGCCGGCAACCCCGTCGCCGTCGCGCAGCGCGAGTTCACCCAGCACTTCCCGCAGCCAGGCTGGGTCGAGCACGATGCCAACGAGATCTGGGCCACGCAGCGCGCGACGATCGCCGAAGTCCTGGCCCGTGCGCGTGCCCGCAT